>NZ_CP136964.1:1500000-1681677 GCF_002871345.2 Nosocomiicoccus massiliensis
GAACGTTATGGAGGACCATATGGATGTATTAGGACCGACGTTAGATGAGGTCGCAGAGTCATTTGTTGCAACGATTCCAAACAACGGTCATTTAGTCGTGCTGAAGGGTCATTATGAGGAATTGTTTACAAAAGAAGCAGAAAAAAGAAATACTGAAATCATTATTGCTGATCCGTCAGAAGTTTCTGAGGATTATTTAAAGGAGTTTCCGTATTTAATATTCGCTGAGAACGTAGCGATTGCACTCGGTATTTCTAGAGTAATCGGAATTGATGACGATATTGCTTTTAGAGGAATGTTAAAGGCACCACCAGACTCTGGAGCAGTTGATATTGTGTCATATGTGTCAAATGGTACGAATAATATATTTGTAAATGCATTTGCAGCGAATGAGCCGACATCTTCTAAAGCAATATTAAAGAAAATTGAAGCATCCGGATATGAGTATGAGTCGAAAGTGTTATTACTGAATTGCAGATCGGACAGAGTGGACCGGACGAGACAATTCGTTGAAGACTTTTTACCGAATGTACAGTTTGATGCACTCATTTGTACAGGGAAATCCACACAGATGGTGACCGATTTTATGAAACATAGAAATGAGACATATATTAATTTAGAAGGTAAAAACAATGAAGACGTATTAAACGAGATATTAAACATATCAAAAAACGTCCTACTATTTTGTGTCGGTAATATTCACGGACCAGGTAAAACAATTATTCAGTATATGGAGGATTTAAAAGAATGATTGGTACAGAACTCTATTTTTCACTGTTTACAGGGGTACTATTAAGTTTACTGTTTGCTGAAAGGTTTGGTATAAGCCCGGCAGGGCTAGTCGTTCCAGGATACCTCGCACTAATATTTGACCAACCAGTCATGTTATTTTCGATTCTAATTATTAGTTGTTTGACATATATCATTGTCGACAAAGTACTCAGTAAGATCATTATTTTGTATGGTAGAAGAAAATTCTCAGCGATGATTTTAACAGCAATGGTCTTAAAATTTATATTTGATGCGTCGTTTCCATATGCGCCGATACCCTATGACATGATTGAAATTACAGGGATAGGTATGGTCATCCCTGGTATTATCGCAAATACAATCCAAAGACAAGGTGTAGTCATTACGTTATCATCATCGCTATTCGTTACATTTTTAACGTATGCTCTATTAAATATGTATAACTACGTTGTATTACTATAGTTAGGTGATTTTATAATGAAAAAACTAACACTTCAAGAAAAAATATTAAAATATATCAAACATAATAAACGTTCTAATTTAATGATTGTACTAGTAATGCTAGTCATTAGCGTTATAAGTATATATATTGTGAATAGAACATATACACCGATCGAAGTAGAGAGTTTTGAAACAGAGAACAGTCCGACTATTTTCTACACGGGTAATTTAAATTTACAAGAATATAACGACATATTTGAGTCTGAGCACTTTTTAACAAGTTTACAGGGTCCCTTATTAGAAAATGAATTATCATTTACAAATGTCGTGTTAGACAAACGAGTAAAGAATAAGAATGAACAAATTAACGAGATACAAGACAACTACTTTACAGATTTAACATTTTTTAATAAAAATGTGCCGTACGTTGACCTCGTCGATGTCGAAAGAAATATAGGACTATCATTAGAAAATCCGAGTCTTGAAGACGTCGTTGAACATAATTTGGGAGAAAAGAAAATATCATTTTTATCGTTTGTAGATAAAAACTCAAAATTCATATCGAGTGAAATACCACAAATTAACCATGAATTAGAACCGAGTTTCTTTTTACCGAAAATTCAGCAGCTAGATAATGATAGTGATTTAATTATAGTGAGTGTTACTTGGGGGATACCGAACGAACGTGAAGTGACTACAAGACAAAGAGAACTCGCACACGCGTTATCTGACGCAGGCGTCGATATTATTATCGGTAATAATAGCGTCGTTCAAGAAATTGAGAAATATAACGATACAGTTATCTTTTATAGTTTAGGAAACTTAGTGTCAAACGATTATATTTCAAACTATAAAAAGAGTATCGTCGTTCAGCACGATATAGAAAGCAATCAATTTAAAATCACACCTGTACAATATAAACACGGCACATTAACTAAAAACAATTTAAATTTCTTTGAGCAAAAAACGTTGTTCCAACAAATGCCGACACACACTTCATATAAGGATGGGGAGTTTTATTTTGAACAGTAAAAAGGTACTCATTTGGATTTTACTTATCGTCGCTGTCTGTTCAATGTATATTGCGATGTTTGTTAAGCAAAATGATGAACAGATAAGTGAATCTGAACGAAAAATTATCGAATACTATACTAAATAAGTGGCGGTTATTATAATGAAAAAATATTTCCCTTTAATTGCATTAATATTATTGTTACTGACATCAGTCGCAATATATATGGTGAAAAATAATCGAGATATGATTTCTTTAGAAAAAGACAGTTTTAAAAATGAAAAGAATGAATCGTACTCCGTAACGTCAAGTGACTACCGAGCAAGCGAAGTCGGGCAAAAGATTATCGCAGACGGTGGGAACGCTGCAGATGCTGCGATAGGTGTTGCGTTTGCCTTAGCTATCGTCGAGCCGTATGCTTCAGGACTTGGCGGTGGTGGAGCGTTATTATATTACGATGGTCAAATGGAAGCACCCGATGAAATCAAATATCAGAGTATATCATCGAGCGTATATGAACAGGGTGATTTAATCGGGGTTCCTGGACTCGTTAGAGGAATGGATTACTTACAAAAAGAGTATGGCAGTATGAAAATGGAAGAAATTTTAGATTATGTCATACCTTTAGCAGAAGACGGGATTACAGTCGATGCAAGATTTGCACAAAACCTCGCGCTATACAAAGAATATAATGACTTAGACAGTCCATTTTATAAAAACGGTGAACCAGTAGCTAGTGGTGAAAAAATCACTCAACCGGAACTTGCAGACACTTTACAATACATTCAAGCATATGGCGCTGATGCATTTTACGAAATGCTTGGTGAGAGTATGACTGAAGAGTTTGAGCGTTTTAATGTCGAAGATTTTACGAATTATACTGCGACTAAAGGTGACGTATTAAGTATGGACTACCAAGGATCTACAGTATACACGCCGAGTAGCCCGCTCGGTGGTGTGTTTACATTACAAGCATTAGCGATTGACGAAATACTACGTGAGAAAGACGGTGCGTCTTATAACTTTATACAATCCGTAAGTGATGCGAGAGATATTATGATGATTAACCGAGATATCGTGAGCGATATGGACGGTGATAGAATGCAGTATTTAGACAGATACTATATTGAGAATGAACTGTATCAATTAAATGATGTCGAGAGCGTCGAATATGAAGAAAATATTAATAACAACACCACACACTTTGTCGTCGTCGACAAAGAAGGACGTATGATTAGTGCAACGAATACGTTAAATAGATATTTTGGATCAGGTAAATATAGTAGTTTAGGATTTTACTTAAATAACTCTTTAGACAATTTTTCAAAAGATCCGATGAGTCCAAACTTCGGTGAACCAAACAAAACACCAAGATCATATACGAGTCCAACAATTATTGTGAATGACGATGGCTATATCGGTATCGGTACACCAGGTGGAAATATGATACCGACGGTCATATCACAAATTATCATTCAGTACTTTAATAACGATATGACATTAAAGTCAGCCATCAACCAAGGGAGATTATTTAAATCTAACGATCAAATTTATTACGAAGATTTTGCACAATTTGAATTGCTGGGTAATATTGATGAACTCGATTCGCCGATTAGAAAAATTAGTTCACCGAATGAATTCGGTAATATTCAGTCCGTCATTTATGACCGTGAAACTAAAGAAAGTCACAGATATTATGACCGAAACAATCGATAAAGAAGGCGAAACGCCTTCTTTTTTGTGTATATTAGTTTTGTTACAATTATAAGTAAGACAAAAGAAATAAATAATAATTTTTTAGAAAGAGGAATGTGATGAAGAAGTATATCGTATTTTTATTAAGTGTTTTACTTAGTTTAACTATAAGTTTTAAAGCATATGCAAATGAAATTGATAATATCAACATTCATATTGATATTAAAAAAGACGGTTCAGTAGAAGTGACTGAAGAACGAAAACAAAATATGGATGATGGTACAGAAAATTATATAGTGTTTAATGAAGAAGATATGCAAGGTGCTAAATTAACACACTTTTCTGTAGACGGATTTAAAGAAGTAAAAGAATGGGATTCTGACTGGAAGCGTGATGAAAAAGCGGGTAAATATAGTGTTTTAAATACTGATGATGGTTTTGATTTAGTATGGGGAATTGGAGAGTATGGAGATAAGAATTATACCGTTCACTATACATTAACTAACATGGTAAAAAATTTAAAAGATGGACAGTCTATTTACTGGGATTTTAATACATTTACAGAACTACCGACTGATGAAATGACGATGACTATTTCATCATACGAACCATTCACTAAAGATAACGTTCGATTTTACGGATTTGGTATTGTTGGAAATATGCATTTAAAAGATGGAAACATCGTTTGGAAATCTAGTGAAGCTATGGATGGTAGTAACTATGCAACGGTACTTTTACAATTTGATTCGAAATTATTTAATACAAATGCTAATAAAGATAAAACGTTAGAAGAAGAAAGAAGTATGGCATTACATAATTCAAACTATAATGAGGATTATTTAGATAGTAATGAAACACTTGGGCCGAAGATGAGTCTTACAGGTAAAATTTTCTCAGGGTTAGGGATTCTATTTGGAAGTATTGTTGCGCTATGGACGATTGCTGGATTATGGATTGCAAATCGTAAGAAAAAATCACGTGGTCATATTAAATCAGGGTATACAATTAAAAAGGACTTAAAAAATTCATCAACAAAAATACCACCGTCAAAAATGAACGATTATGCAGGGTACGCATACTTACTTAATCATTTAGACTATGCGTATTTTGAGCAGTTTATATCTGCATATATAATAAAATGGCATCGAGATAATCGTATTGAAATTGAGTTTGAAGATGACTCCAAAAAATTAAATAAAAGAAATACCTCAATTATTGTAAAAGATTATGAGACAGTGAATGAGGAGTACGGTAAATATTTTGAAGAAGCATTAAAACAAATTGAAAACGAAACATATAACGGAGATTATGAGTTATTACTATGGATGATGTTTTTAAATGCGATGGATGATCATAAAGTAATCACCAAAAAGAACCTGGAAAAGTGGTTTAAAAAGAACGCAACAGATGTTTCTAAAGTTGCGGATTACCTCGAAGATTACTCAAAAGAATATTTAGAGGAAAATGGGTATATTAAAGTTGAGAAAGATTCAGCTGCGTTTGTACCTTTTGAAGTTATAATACCAACCACTAAGGGACATGACTTAATTGAACACTTCGTTAAGTATAGTAATTACTTACAAAATGAAGATGAGAATACATGGTTAGAACGTGTTAAAAATGATGAAATTCAAACAGAAGAACTCATTTATATTTATTTACTTGGGGTAACAGATGAAATTGAATCAAGATTTAAAAAATATCATTTAAATAAATCTGAGGAGAATTATTTTTACCCAAATTACTTCTATCTCTTTAATAATACGACAAACTCTATAAACCAAGGATTATCAAGTGGTGGATTTAATAGTTCTCAAGCATCCAGTGGTTTGGGTGGAGCTACTGGAATGGGCGGTGGAGCTGGCGCCGGAGGCGGCGGAGGTGGTGGTGCACGTTAATGTTCGTGCATCCGGCTGCTTCGTGCTATAATATACATGATTTTAAAGAAAGAGGCGCCAAGTATGTCTGAATATAGTAGGGACGACCGACTAAATAGTCAAAATGACCAAAATGTTAAATATGAAGCACCGAAAAAGCCGAAGAAAAAGCGAAAGTTATTTAAAAAAATATTCGTTTTATTAATTATCGCTGTAATTTTATTTATCGGATTTATGATTTTTAAATTGTTTAGCTTAAGTAACGATATTAACCAACCACTGGACCGAGAGTATTCAGAGTACCGAGATAATAAGGTGAGTTATTTAAAAGGTGAGCCATTTTCTGTAGCTATTTTTGGAGTAGACTCAGATAGTGAACGCGGATTATCTGGTGGTGAACGAAGTGATGCGATTATGTTACTGTCTATTAATCCAAAAGAGAAAAAGACAATGCTCGTAAGTATTCCACGTGATACGCGTACGGAGATTGTTGGCTACGATACGTTTGAAAAAATTAACCACGCTTATGCTTATGGTGGCCCGGAAATGGCAGTAAATACAGTTGAAAACTTTATGGGGGCACCGGTAGATCATTACGTCGCTATGAATATGGACAGTGTGAAGCATTTAATTGATAGTGTTGGTGGCGTTAAAGTCAAAAGTAACGGCACTTTTACAGTTAAAGGCATTGATTTTGTCGAAGGTGAAACGTATAAAATGGACGGTGATACCGCACTGAAGTTTATAAGAAGTCGTTATGAAGAAGGCTCTGGTGGTGACAATGGACGACAAGAACGTCAGCAACTCGTATTAGAGTCTCTTGCAACTAAAATGTTAAGTCCTAAAGGCTTACTTCACATCAATTCAGTGTTTGATACGTTAGGAGACAATGTGAAAACAGATTTATCTTCTAGAGAAATTAGCTTAATGGCACTTCGCTATTACGGTGCGAAGAAAAACGTCGAGCGCGTGCAATTAGAAGGTGAAGATGCTGTCTTAAATGACGGGTTATGGTACTTTATACCATATGACGAGAGTATCAACGAAATCTCAAATGCATACAGACAAAATTTAGGTTTAGAATAAAGTCTAATCCAGGTCTAATGACCTGGATATTTTTATGTGTTTATTGCTGCAACATATTCTTTTATTTCTGTCATGAAATCTTCAATTGCTGGTGGAAAGTTTTGCCGCTTCATATAGTTCAAATACAAGTCAGGTCCATATAAATCATATTTTAACTTAACGCTTTTGACTTCTGGATTTGTATAGTTCCTTGCGTAAAGTTCAGGAATTACAGAAATTCCTAGCCCTTTTTTTACAAGTCTTACTGCAGCTCCTATTGAAGATACTTGCAGTAAGTTATTATAATGAATATCATTCTTCTTAATAAATTCATTAAAATTATAATAATTTTCAACAGCTATAAAGTTAAAATCTTTTAATGTTGAAAGGCTAGTTTTATCTTTGTATTTTTCAACATCTTCTGCTCTAACTAATAATGAATATTTATTATGGGTTAATAGATGAGATTCCATATCCTCGTCTAAATAACTTAGTGGTGTCAAACAGAAATGCACTTCATGTAACCGAAGTCTATTTATAATTTCGCCTGTTGTACCCTCAATCAACTTAATGTCATATGTCGGGTTATCATTCATAAATGTTTCAAATAATTCAGGAATTACTGCTCTGAATTCTTCTGTAATCCCTATTTTAAGTCTTCCAGAACCATTATCTCTTATAAACTGAATATCTTCTTCAAGATTTGTAAATGAAGAAAGAACGAGTTTTGCATGGCTATAAAATCTCTTACCTGATTCTGTCAGTATATATCCATCTTCTCCTCTTTGAATGATTTTAAAGCCCAATTCCTTTTCTAAATTATGAATTGAAATCGTTAGCGCTGGTTGTGATATATAGAGTGCATTTGCTGCGCGTGACATCGTTTTGTGTTCGATAATCATATCTAAATACTTGAGTTGTCTTAAGTCCATTTCGTCCTCCTATAAAAAATACTTATATTTATATATATTATATATATTTCACAAAACTATTGCAGTATTCTAATATTAAAATTAAGAAAACGGTTTTATGAAACGGAGGATACACGTATGGCATCTGATCAGAGTAAAAACAATTTATATATTTTTGGTATTGTTCTTGCAGTATTGACGTTTTGGTTGTTTGCACAGTCGATGATTAATATTATTCCGGCTATGCAAAAAGATATGGATATAAACTTATCTATGCTTAATATCGCAACCAGTGTAACCGCTTTGTTCTCTGGATTATTTATAGTAGTAGGCGGAGGCATTGCAGACAGAAGTGGAAGAAAGAGAATGACATATTTAGGATTGGTTCTAAGTATTGTAGGAAGCTTGCTAGTTATTATTTCATTCTCAAGTGTCATCTTAATTATAGGACGTGCAATTCAAGGGATTTCTGCAGCACTGATTATGCCTGCAACACTAAGTCTCATTAAAACGGCGTTTAACGAAACGGAAAGACAACGCGCGCTCAGCTATTGGTCATTTGGTTCTTGGGGTGGCGGTGGTATCGCAACGTTAGCCGGTGGATTTATTGCTACATACCTTGGATGGAAATGGATTTTTGTTTTTTCAATCGCAGTTGCGCTCATCTCAATGTGGATCTTAAGAGATATCAAAGAGAGTAAAGCTAAAACTGAAAGTAATGAAGGGTTTGATTACGTCGGTTTTGGTATTTTCGTAGTCGCACTTATCGGAGCAAATTTACTCATCACTCAAGGGGATTCTCTTGGATGGTTGAACCCAACAACACTCATCATTGGTGGCGTAACAGCACTATTATTCATTGTGTACTATCTATATGAGAAAAATCGTAAAATACAATTTATAGATTTTAACTTATTTAAAAGTAAAGCGTACACAGGAGCTGTCGCATCTAACTTCTTTACAAACGCGATTGCAGCAAATATCGTAGTTGCAAACATCTATGTACAAGTAGAGAGAGGTTTTTCAGCTTTTGAAACTGGGTTATTAACAGTCGGTAACGTCGTCGCACTTCTCATCATGATTAGAGTTGGTGAACGTATGCTACAAAAACAAGGACCAAGACGTCCTATGGTTATTTCAATATTTGTAGCAGCGATTGGAATGAGTTTAGCAGCAATGACATTCTTGCCAGACCTACCTTATGTAATCGTCGCATTTATTGGATTCTTAGTAGCTGGTGTTGGAATTGGTATGTATGCAACTCCATCGATTGACACAGCTCTTGCCCATATCGATGACGACAAAGCAGGTATTGCATCTGGAGTATATAAGATGACAAGTTCACTTGGGTATTCATTTGGACTCGCTATTTCTACTGCTACTTACAGCACGATTTTAAATATTACAGGAAGTCAAAATATGGCAGCAACATATGGCATCCTAACAGTATTAATTTTTGGTGCAATTGCTTTACTCATTGTTAATAAAACAATAGAAACAGAAAAAAAGTTTGTGAATTCAAAACATTTAGGAGGAATTAAGCATGGTTAAACCAGAAGAAAAACAATTTTTAAACTTACCTTTTACAGGCATTTGTACATTTGGAAAGTATCCAGTATGTGCGAATTTAGATGAATTAGATGCAGATGTAGCGGTTATTGGTGTACCAAATGATATGGGTACTCAGTGGAGATCGGGTGCGCGTATGGGCCCGCGTGCAGTGCGTGAAGGTTCTACATTATACAGCTTTGGTTTAAACGGTGCGTATGATATAGAAAATGATGTCATGTATCTCGGACCAAAATGGAAAGTTGTCGACTGTGGAGATGTAGATATCGTCCATGGAGATATTATGCAGTCGCATGACAATACTGAAGAAGCGATTCGTAAAATTGTAGATAAAGGGGCGATGCCAGTCGTCATTGGTGGGGACCATTCAATTACAGCAGCAGTTGGCAAAGGACTAGAGAAGTTAGGTCCCTTTCATGTAATTCAGATTGACGCACATTTAGACTGGGCAGATCATCGTTCGGGCATGCGTTATGGCCATGGAAACTGTATTAGACGTTTATCAGAAATGGACCATGTTAAAGATATCTTCCAGTTAGGAATTAGAGGTATAAGTAGTAGCTTAAAAGAAGATGTGGATGCAGCCCGCGATTACGGAGCGACAATTCTTTCTCCGAAAAAAATGAGAGACATAGGCGTGAAGGGTATTCTAGACTTACTTCCTAAAGGCGAGAAATACTATATTACAATTGACATAGATGGGCTCAATCCGTCGATTACACCAGGTACGGGTACACCGTCACCAGGTGGGTTACTCTATGACGAAGTGAATGAATTATTAAAAGCAATTGCAAGTCACGGTGAAGTCATTGGATTTGATTGCGTTGAAGTAGCACCGCAATATGACCCAACTCAAATGACAGGTCAAACAGCAGCGCGTGTCATGTTAGATTTACTCAGCTATGTTACTAAGAATAAAGAAGAAATAGAACAAGAATAATAAACACGCCTCTTAAGCTTTGCTTAAGAGGCGATTATCATTTGTCTTCTGGTTTATTCAAACGTTCAGAGACAGTCACGTCTTCATAACGGAGTGTACCAGAAACGTGTTCCGTGTTTTCTACAACTTCTTTTCTAATAATGATTTCCTCAGTAACTACTTTCTCTTTTATAATTTTAATACGTTCTCTAGTAATTGGGATGCGGATTATATTTAGATCATCATCGGAATCTTCTGTATTATTGTATGCTTCAAATAAGGGCTCGCCTTCCACTTTACGGCGTTCAACAGTGACTTCTTCTTCTTTGATGGGTACATCAAACTCTTCTAATTTTGTATGTGTTTCTTTATTTACAATGACATCTCCGCGATGGACATTTTCTTTACTGACTTCAAGGACCTCTTCGTGTAAATCTAGCGTTTTGTCATCTGTTTTCAACATATCAGAATCATTAGAAACAGATGAGATGGCTTCGTCATCAACATATAAAAGCATACCACCATCTTCTAAAACACGTTCTTAGTCATCAATGCTATAGTGAGACATGCGATTAAATGGATAATCTTGTGCGTCATTAAAAGTATCTTTAATCGTATGACCTTCTGACACAATGACTTCTTTAATATCTGGTCTAGATTTTAAATAGTCTTTTACGCTTTCTCTCGTAATAATCGTAATATGGCTTTCAGGTATACCTGTTTCTGTGTAATGTGCGACTTTTAATTTTAAATCATTCGTATTTTGTAAGTATTCTATATGTCCCATAATGGATATCCTCCGCTCACATCTTAGTATTCATGTCATTCCCTAAAACAGAGGCATTTAAACGGAATTTGAGTGGTGATAAAAAATATCCGACATAATATTATGTCGGATATTATAAAAATCTAAAGTTCATGACCTTCTTCTTCAATCGCATCGTCTTGTGTTTCATGAACAGTCCCTTTTGGATGATGAGGCGGTGCATAAATAGAGTATACTTTCATAGGTACGTCGCCCATATTGGTAATATTATGGTATTTACCTGAAGGTACAATTACCACATCATCTGCAGCAACTTCTTTTTCATAAGATAAGTCTTCTTTAGAATCACCCATTTGTACTTTGCCTTTTCCTTGTTCTAGTCGTAAAAATTGGTCTGTGTCTTTATGAATCTCAAGACCAATGTCGCCTCCAACAGGAATAGACATTAGCGTGATTTGAAAAAAGTCGCCTGTCCATAAAGTAGTTCTAAAATTTTCATTTTGTAACGTAGCGTCTTCAATATTAATCGTCAGTGGATCTTTGCCATAATCTTTTAAATTCATAATGATACCCCCATAAAACTTCTTATATCTATATATAGACGAAATAAAAAGTTATAAACAATTAATTACTTAGTGACATTAAATTTTTTTGAAAAATATTAAATTATAATACTATTGTATAAAAAATATAAGTTGCTATAATATAAAGTGATAATTAAAATTATTTTGGAGGGTATTCTATGAAAAAAAAGAAACATTTGGGTAAAATCACACTTATATCAATGGCTGGATTTTTAACTTATACATACGGGTCAGAAGCTCAAGCAAGTGAAGTAGATAGTCATTCCGAATTTACGAATGATGAAGAAATCTCACATGATTTGAACGAACCAAAAATTGAGATGGTTGAAGTAGAGCTTTTAAATCTTAATAATGATTTAGAAGTAGAAGCTGAACCAGAAAATGATAGTGTAGAAGAAGATTTAAAGTTAGAAACTGAAAAAGCAGAAACTGTTAATAATGATTTTGAAGATCAATTAGAAACTGAACAAGCTGCTATACAAGTAGAAGCGGAAATCGAAGATGTTGATTTAGAAGTAGAGTTTGAATCAGATAAAGAAGTAATAAAAGAAAAAGAAACCGTAACAATTGATGATTTTTCCAGTGAAGAACTTCTAGAGTCATCTCATGACCTTAATAATCATATATCTTCAGAAGAAACGTTTTCAACAATGAACATTGATGAAAGTTCAACAAATGAAATAGACGCAGAAGATGAAACTTCATTATTCAATGGTGAAGAGCTTTCTAGAGTGCTCATTAATGTAGAAGAACAAGATGCAGTTAAAGAGATTAACGTAGTTGGAACATTTGATCCAACTAAAGTAGACGATATGACTAACGGATATACTAATACATTAATGTTAATTGATTCTAAAACGCTTAAAACTATCGCAAACATTTCGTTTATAGGTAAAACTTTTGATAATAGATTAGAAGATTTCATTAATGATTTTAATAATGAAAACGGTACTTTATACAAATATCAAAATAAACAATTGATTTCAAGAAGTGGTTCTTCTACTACAATTGGTGGGATAACTAGGGGGAGTTATCAATATAAGTATAATGTTTATTTATTAAATGAATCTGATACTGTTATTTCTGATAATGACAAACCACTTGTACCATCATATGTTTTATATGATAATACTGATCGTAGACGTACATTAAAATCAATAACTATTAAGGATGAATATAATAATAAACTATATTCTAATGAAAACTTAATTAACTATATGACAGTTGACGAAGTGATTAAAGAGGCACTTGGAATGCTAGATGAAAGTAAATATTACTATGACTATCTAGATGTCAGCAGTGGTTTTACTTCAATAGTTTCGAATTTCGGCTCATTCAGAGGAACATCATATGATATCGAAGTTTATGTTGGTACAAAAAAGAATACTGAAACGACATCAACTACTGAAGTGGTAGAGATCCCATATGATATTATAATAAGATACGATGATAATGTCGCTAAAGGTGAAATTATCGTTGAACAAGAGGGTAGAACTGGTCTCGAGGAAGTGACAACACATACTACGTATGAAAATGGTCATATAATCGATGAATACAAAGACCATGTTATAATAAGAGAACCGATTGATAGAATTGAAATACATGGAAACAAAGTAGTTCAAAATTTTGAAAGAACAGAAGTTGAAGAAATTCCATATAATATAATTTTGGAAGAGTCAGACGAACTAGAAGTCGGTCAACGTGTACTTAAGCAAAAAGGTATTAATGGTTCTATCACTTCAATTTATTTAATTACTACAATTAATGGTGTAGAAACTTCAAATGAGTTAATTGAAACTCTTTATGTAGATTCTATAGATGAGATTTATTTGATTGGTACAAAAGTAGTTATTCCTGACGAACCAGAAACACCAGGTGAGACAGAAGAACCATCAGAACCAGTAGTTCCAGACGAACCAAAAACACCAGGTGAGACAGAAGAACCATCAGAACCAGTAGTTCCAGACGAACCAAAAACACCAGGTGAGACAGAAGAACCATCAGAACCAGTAGTTCCAGACGAACCAAAAACACCAGGTGAGACAGAAGAACCATCAGAACCAGTAGTTCCAGACGAACCAAAAACACCAGGTGAGACAGAAGAACCATCAGAACCAGTAGTTCCAGAAGAATCAGAAACACCAGATGAGACAGAAGAACTATCAAAACCAGTTGATACTGATAGATCTGAAGTTCCAACTGATAGTGAAAAGTCTACTGAATCAGATAATTTCGTCATGTATGAAGACTTCACTGAAAATATCAATGAAGTTATGCAGGCTGAAGAGATATCTGTAAGTAAAAAAGATAATAAAGTGAACGAAGTTAACCCTACATCAAATATTAATACTGCAAATGAAAGTATGGAGACTTTACCAAATACTGGTCAAGTTCAAAATAATACTGCACTAGCTGGTGTAGCTACTATGTTTGCAGGATTGCTTGCATTAATTGGTGTTAGAAGAAGAAAAACTGAAAAATAAATTTTTAACCTTTATGAGTTTTTGCTCATAAAGGTTTTTTTATCTTATCTTAAAAAGGATAACGGATATACATAAATAAAAGACGTAGTATTTTAATTAAATATACTGTATTCATATTAATTATTCAAAGTATAGCATAAATAATATAAGGGGTGTCGTATGTTTAATCCTAAACATTTTAATTTGTTGCACGATTTTACTAAAGCAGAACTCGAATATTTAATTGATTTTTCTATTCATTTAAAAAATCTAAAGGCCAATCGTATTCCACATGAATATTTAGAGGGGCAAAATATCGCACTCATTTTTGATAAAAACATTTTCAAGAACACGTTCGGCTTTCGTTGTAGCGAGTCATGATCTTGGTGCACATAGTGAAACGCTCGTTAAAAGTGACATTCAGTTCGGTAAGAAAGAGTCCGTTGAGGATTCAGAGAGTGTTTGGTTCGATGTTTGATGGTATCATGCTCCGTGTTTCTAAACAAAATATTGTAGAGACTTTTGTCGAACAGGCGGGTGTGTCTATATGGAACGGTATGACGGATGAGTGGCACCCGACTCAAATGATTGCAGATTTCATGACAATTAAAGAGCATTATGGCACTTTTGATCACCAGCACGTCGTCTTTTGTGGCGATGGTTCTAGTAATGTCGCAATTAGTCTCATGGCAACGTGCGCGATTCTAGGTATCGATATGACAACCGCTTCACCTGAATGTTTGCGTCCAAATACTAGAACTCTGGCACTCATTGAAAAACTTTCTTCTGAGAGTGGTGCTTCTATTACATTTAACAAAGATCCGAATGTTGCTGTTAAAAAAGCGACAGTTGTCTACACTGATGTATGGGCATCTATGGGTGAAGAAGATAAGTTTAAAGAAAGAATTGATGAGTTATACAAATATCAAGTGAATAAAGAACTTGTGTCTTATATTGAAGGGGAGTATATTTTTATGCACTGTCTTCCTGCGTTTCATAATACAGATACAGAAGTAGGAAATTACGTAAAAGAAAAGTATGGTATCGATGAAATGGAAGTTACGGATGATGTGTTTAAAAGTCCGAACGCAAAACAGTTTATACAAGCTGAGAATAGGCTTCATTCTATTAAAGCAATTATGGCTTCAACAAATGGACATCTATTTGTGCCAAGTGTGTAAAGTGCGTTACTATTTTAGTCTCGATTTAGTATAATGATGTATACCTTATTTTTGGAGGCTAATGTATGCTTGACCAATTAGAACAATTAGACCGTCCAGATGATAGTCTTGATTTAAAATATGTGAGAAAAGTGTTCTTCGTGGCGCTAAACTGTGGGAAAACGTTGATGGAAAATGGTGCGGAAACGTATCGTGTAGAAGATACGATGGAGAGAATCGCAAAGCACTATGGTGTAGAGAATGTCCAAGTGTTTGTTGCAACGACTGTTATTATATTATCCATGAATGATTACGGATTATCTCAACAAATTCGTATAATCACACGAAATAATAACTTAGAAAAAGTAGTAAATATTAATGAACTTTCACGTCAAATAATTAACGGAATGCCTATTGCTGATGCGAAAGAAGCGGTAAATAGAATTAGTGAAACGAGAATGTTTCCGTTATGGCTCGTCGTATTATTTGGTGGAATTGCCGCTTCAATGTTTTTAATGATGTTTAATGGTTCAGTCAAAGATTTACCGATTACTATATTTGCAGGTGCATTAGGTGTATTAGTTACAGAGTGGATCCAGCGTTACACAAAAATAAAGTTTTTCACAGAGATTCTTGCTGCATTTTTAATCGCGTTATTTGCGGTGTTATATGTACGTTTTGGATACGGCGTAAACGTTGATACGATCATCATCGCGTCAGTAATGCCCCTCGTTCCAGGAGTACCGATTACAAATGCTCTAAGAGAACTCATTCGTGGTCACTTTTTAGCAGGGAGTATGAAAGGTATTGAAGCAGGACTCACAGCGATTGCGATTGGTGCTGGTGTCGGTACAGTATTTTTAATTATTTAGGAGGTTAAATGAACATGGTATTTATCGTACAGTTTATACTTAGTTTTTTTGCATCATTTAGCTTCGGCATTATATTTAATATCCCTAGAAGACATCTCGTATCAAGTGGTATAACAGGTGCTTTTGGGTGGGTCATGTTTTATCTTTTAAGTCAGACAATTGGTATTGATGATTTAATCGCAAACTTTGTTGCTGCGATAACGATGACAAGTACAGCGATATTTTTCACTAAAAGATTACAAGCGCCACTCATCGTATTTGTGACATGTGGTTTAATTCCACTCGTTCCAGGAGGTAAAGCATATGAGGCAGTACGCGCAGTAGTTGAGAATAATTACTTAGAATCATTAGAAACAGGGTTTCAAGCAGCGATAATTTCTTTATCGATTGCGATGGGGATAATTATTACTGAAATGATTTATGAGTTATTTAAAAATATTACTTAAATTTCAAGTTTAAGTTAGCCACTTGAAAATAGTTATTTCAGTAAATTTCACAAAGTTATATTGTACGCTTTCTTACAGTCTTTTGCTTGACGTGGGTATGGGCAAGATATCCGCAAAGCGGGATGTGTGGTGGATGTTTGCGTTCAACTTCAAACAACACACAGGGCAAGTCATGCCCATAAGGGCCCCAGGTCAAGCAAAAGATTAAGCAGCCAGTTCTAAATCCAATTGCTTCAACTCTTGCACAAAAGCCTGGTGGGGTGTTTTATAGTCCAGAATTCTTCTTGGATAATCGTTCATCCATTGTTGAATCCGCTGGACCTGGCGGTCGCTTACTTCTTTAAGAGACTGATGTTTCGGCAAGAAACGCCGGATAATCTTATGTTGATTCTCACTCGTTCCACGTTCAAAAGAAGCAAAAGGATGGCAAAAATACACATCGGTTTCTTCAGACAGATGGGATAGGTTGGCGAACTCACTTCCGTTATCCGAAGTGACTGTTTTAAAAATCTGACTGTCCAATCCTTTTAAGGACTGTATAAAGCTCTGCAGAGTTTGGTCTACCGCATCAGCTCTCTGACCCGCAATTTTGAAAATTTTCTCAAAGCGTGTCTTTCGCTCTACGAGCGTCAATAGAACAGGTTCATCGGCATCAATTTTTCCAATGACGGTATCAATTTCCCAATGACCAAATTCTTGGCGATTCTCTACGGATTTTGGCCGTTCTTCGATTGAGGTACCCAAAACTTTTACATTTCGTCGCACTCGACCTTTGGTAGACCGCGGTTTCCGTCCAACCTTTTCGAGTAAGTCGATATTCTTGGTGCGCATGATGCCACTGTCGATCCAATTGTAGAGGGTTGAAGTACTTGGAATGATCGCCGGATCAAACAGGTCCATGGCTTTATTAACCACTGTATCTGGAGACCATTTGTCTTCAAGCATTTTTCGATCCGCCCATTCAGTGAATCGCTCCGTTTCCACCCATTTGGGACGGCGGCCACAGTTCGCACGATTTCGCAGATAAATGTCATGATGCAGCTCTGCGGAGTAGACCTTTTTATAGTAGGTATACGTCTTGCCATTCTGTTTCTGTTGGCTTTTCTGCGTGACAGACGCTGTATTGATGGCATTATTGATGGTTTGTGGACTACGTCCAAGCAAAGACGCAATCTTTCGATTGGATAAATCAAGTGCTTTATACGCTTCAATTTTCTTCATTTCACCGTATGTAAGGTGTTTAGATTTGCGTGATTCTGTGTTATTATCTACATGGGTCATGTGAATTCTCCTTATATTGGTTGGTGGTACATTCAATATAACATGAAATTCACATGGCTTTTTTTATTTTAAGTGGCTAGGTTGATTATAAAATCTTCCTTTAAAAATATTAAAAAGAGGATTTCAGAAATATGAAACTTACACTTCTCATGACATCAAATTGTAAATTATGTGACGATGCCAAGTTAAATTTAAAACACGCAATAGAAAGTTTTAACAATATTAACTATGATGAGGTAGATATATCTACAGATGACACTCTTCTTGAAAAGTATATGATTCGTGTACCAGTGATCTTACACGAAGATACGATTATTCAAGAAGGTATTACCGATTTCTTTACGATATACGAGTATATTGAATCGGTTCAAGCGTGATTATACATGTAACCGTTTAAAATAATTCAAATAAACGATATAATTAAATAAGTGTATATTATTTGGAGGATTATTATGAAAGCAACTATTAAAGATCTAGATTTAAAAGGGAAGACTGTACTTGTACGTGCAGATTTTAACGTACCGTTAGAAGACGGTAAAATCACAAACGATAAACGAATTACAGCTGCACTTCCTACAATTAAGTACATTATTAATGCAGGCGGTAAAGTTGTATTATTCTCTCACCTTGGACGTGTAAAAACAGAAGAAGATTTAGAAACACTATCGTTATTACCAGTCGGTAATCGTTTAAGTGAAAAATTAGATCAAGACGTATATTTTGTAAACACGACAAAAGGTGAAGAGTTAGAATCAGCAATTGAAGACTTAAAGAATAGAGAAGTACTTCTTGTAGAAAATACTCGTTTTGAAGATCTTGATGGTAAAAAAGAAAGTAAAAATGATGAAGCCCTCGGTAAATACTGGGCGTCACTCGGGGATGTGTTTGTTAACGACGCATTCGGAACAGCACATAGATCTCACGCATCAAACGTTGGGATTTCTGAACATTTACCTGCTGTGTCAGGATTTTTAATCGAAAAAGAAATCGACTTCTTAGGTGAAGCGGTATTAAATCCAAAACGTCCACTCGTTGCGATTTTAGGTGGCGCAAAAGTGTCAGATAAAATAACGGTAATCGAAAGCTTACTTGAAAAAGCTGATAAAATTCTAATCGGTGGCGGAATGGCGAACACGTTTTTACGTGCTCAAGGCTATGACACTGGAAAGTCACTCGTTGAAGAAGATAAACTCGATCTCGCAAAATCTCTTCTTGAAAAAGGGAAAGATAAGCTCGTATTACCGGTTGACGTCGTTGCAGCTAAAGAATTTAGTAACGACAGTGAGCACGCTGTAAGAGACGCTTCAGAGATTGAAGCAGATGAAATGGCATTAGACGTTGGTCCAAAAACAGTAGAATTGTTTGAAGAAGTTCTAAAGGACGCGAAAACAGTCGTATGGAACGGACCGATGGGTGTGTTTGAAATGTCTAATTTCGCACAAGGTACGATTAAAGTATGTGAATCACTTGCGAAGCTAGAAGACGCAATTACGATTATCGGTGGTGGAGACTCTGCAACAGCAGCTGAACAGCTTGGTTTCGAAGAAGATTTCACACACATTTCTACAGGTGGCGGTGCGTCACTAGAATTTTTAGAAGGTAAAGAATTACCTGGTATTAAAGCACTAAATGATAAGTAAGGAGATAATTATGCGTACACCATTTATTGCAGGAAATTGGAAGATGCACAAAACAGTTAATGAAGCAGAAGCGTTTTTAAAAGAATTACTAACGAAAGATTTACCAAGCGGAGTAGATGCGGCGATTTGTGCGCCGTTTATTCATCTCGATAGACTCGTTCAAGCGACGAACGACAAAGTCGGAATCGGTGCAGAGAACGGACACTTTGAAGCACAAGGGGCGTTTACTGGGGAAGTATCAATTGATAGTTTAAGTGACTTAGGTGTAGACTACGTCATTATTGGTCACTCTGAACGCCGTGAAATGTTTAATGAGACAGATGAATCCGTCAATAAAAAAGTGTTAAAAGCGTTAGAAAAAGACGTCGTACCGATTGTATGTTGTGGTGAAACGTTAGAAGAGCGCGAAAATGAGACATATATCGAGAAGATTACGACACAAATTGAAAAAGCTTTTAAAGATGTAGATGCTGAAGACGCTAAAAAAATTGTCGTTGCGTATGAGCCGATTTGGGCGATTGGTACAGGTAAAAGTGCGACGAGTGAAGACGCAAACAAAATGTGTCAACTCGTTCGTGAAACGATTGAAAAAACATTTAATACAGAAATTAGTGAAGCAGTACGTATCCAGTATGGTGGATTAGTAAAACCCGAAAACATTAAAGAATATATGAGTGAACCACATATTGACGGTGCACTCGTCGGTGGAGCGTCACTTGAAGTTGAAAGTTTTGTCGCGCTTTTAGAAGGTGCACACAATGCATAAACCAGTCGGTTTAATTATTTTAGATGGATTCGGTTGCCGAAAAGAAACGTTCGGTAACGCTGTAAAACAAGCGCATAAACCAAACTTTGACCGTTACATGAGTGAGTATCCAAATAACCGATTAGTCGCATGTGGCGAAGACGTCGGACTTCCAGCAGGTCAAATGGGGAATTCCGAAGTCGGACACTTAAATATCGGCGCAGGCCGTATCGTATACCAAAGTTTAACGCGTATTAATAAATCGATAGAATCAAAAGAGTTTTATAAAAACAAAGCGCTAAACGAAGCGATTGACCACGCGTTAACAAATGACAGTACGCTCCATATTATGGGACTATTGTCTGACGGTGGTGTGCATTCTCATTACAATCATATGTTTGAAATTATAAAACTCGCAAAAGAAAAAGGCGTGAAGCGCGTTTACGTACACGGATTTTTAGATGGCCGTGACGTCGATCAGCAATCTGCACTCACTTATATCGATGAAGCAGAAAGACAGTTTGAAGCGATCGGTCTTGGTGAATTTAAGACGATTTCTGGAAGATATTATGCGATGGATAGAGACCGTCGTTATGAGCGTACAAAAAAGACACACGACGCGATTCACTACGGTGCAGGGCCTTTATTTAAAACGGCACGTACCGGTGTAGAACGTGCGTATGAGGCTGAGATATACGACGAGTTTGTTTCGCCGTTTATCGTCGGACAAAAAGAAAGATTTTTAAAAGATAACGATTCGATGATCTTTTATAACTTTAGACCAGACCGTGCGGTTCAATTATCTAAAGTGTTTGCGGAAAAAGGTTTTGATGAGTTTTTAATCGAACCATTTGAAAACGTAAAATTTACGACGTTTACGAAATATGATGATAGCATCGACGCGAGTATCGTGTTTGAAAAAGAAGATTTAGTAAATACTATCGGTGAAGTCGTTTCAAATGCCGGAATGAGTCAGTTACGTATTGCAGAAACTGAAAAGTATCCACACGTCACGTACTTTATGTCAGGTGGCCGTCACGAAGAATTTAATAACGAAGAACGCATTCTCGTGAACTCGCCAAAAGTCGCAACGTATGACTTAAAACCTGAGATGAGTGCGTACGAAGTAAAGGACAAAGCGATTAATCGTCTTAAAAAAGGCAACTTAGACATGATGATTTTAAACTTCGCAAATCCAGATATGGTCGGACATAGCGGAATGTTAGAACCGACAATTAAAGCAGTGGAAACAGTTGACGAATGCCTTGGTGAAATTGTCGATGAGATTATCTCTCAAGGTGGTGTTGCAGTCATTACTGCAGACCACGGTAACGCTGACGAAGTCGTACAACTAAACGGGGAACCGATGACCGCACATACGACAAACGACGTTCCGGTCATCGTTACTAAAAAAGGTGTAAATGTAGCGAGTGGTCGACTTGCAGATTTAGCACCGACAGTGTTAGATTTATTAGGTATAGACCAACCAAAAGAAATGACGGGTAAAACTTTATTACAATAAATAATTATAAAATAAAAGGAGATTAACCATGCCTAAAATTATTGATATTTATGCGCGTGAAGTATTAGATTCAAGAGGTAATCCAACAGTTGAAGTTGAAGTATTAACAGAAAGTGGTGCATTTGGACGTGCAATCGTTCCGTCTGGTGCATCAACAGGTGAACATGAAGCAGTTGAATTACGCGACGGTGATGACCGTTATTTAGGTAAAGGTGTACAACAAGCAGTAGAAAACGTAAATGATATTATCGCTCCAGAAATTATCGAAGGCGAATTTTCAGTACTTGAGCAAGTATCATTAGATAAAGTACTCATCGCATTAGATGGTACAAAAAATAAAGCAAAACTCGGTGCGAACGCAATTTTAGGTGTGTCAATGGCAACTGCACATGCAGCAGCAAACTACTTAGGCCAACCACTATACAAATATCTAGGTGGATTTAACGCAACAGAACTTCCAGTACCGATGATGAACATCATCAACGGCGGAGAGCATGCAGACAACAACGTCGACATTCAAGAGTTTATGATCATGCCAGTTGGTGCGAAAACATTTAAAAAAGCTTTACAAATAGGTACGGAAGTATTCCACGAGTTAAAGAAAGTGTTACAAGATAAAGGTCTTCAAACAGCAGTTGGTGACGAAGGTGGATTTGCACCGAACTTAGACTCAAACGAAGAAGCACTTGAAACGTTAATCACTGCAATTAAAGGTGCAGGATTTACTCCAGGTGAAGATATCGTACTTGCGATGGACGTTGCATCGAGTGAGTTTTACAATGCAGAAACAAAAACTTACGAATTAAAAGGTGAAGGTAAATCATTCACAGCTTCAGAACTTGTGGATTGGTACGTTCAGTTATGCGATAAGTATCCGATCATTTCAATTGAAGACGGGTTAGATGAAAACGACTGGGACGGGCATAAAGAGTTAACAGAAAAACTCGGCTCTAAAGTTCAACTTGTCGGGGATGACCTATTCGTTACGAACACTGTAAAACTTGAAAAAGGTATCGAAGAAGGCGTCGGTAACTCTATTTTAATTAAAGTAAATCAAATCGGTACGTTAACTGAAACATTCGAAGCTATCGAAATGGCAGCACGTGCAGGATACACATCAGTGATTTCACACCGTTCAGGTGAAACAGAAGATACGACAATCGCTGACATCGCTGTAGCGGTAAACGCAGGTCAAATTAAAACTGGTGCACCGTCACGTACAGACCGCGTTGCGAAATACAATCAGTTACTAAGAATCGAAGACGAATTATATGAAACTGCGATTTACAAAGGTAAGAATGCGTTCTTTAACTTACGCTAATTATGTAGTTGATTACAATATCAATTACTGATATAATATGTAACGATATAGCAAGTAGGGGGAACACGCGATGTATACAGCTTTAATCGTATTACTGATCATTGTGTGCATTTCACTTATCGCGGTCGTTTTACTCCAGTCAGGTAAGAGTGCTGGACTATCAGGAGCAATAAGTGGTGGTGCAGAACAGCTCTTTGGTAAACAAAAAGCAAGAGGTATGGATTTAATATTACACAGAATGACAGTTGTTTTATCTGTCATGTTCTTTTTAATAATGATTCTATTAACATATGTCAGTTAATACTACACGCCGGGGTGTTTAATCACCTCGGCGTTTTATTGTTTTCGTCGTTCTTTATCTTCTAATATATATCTCGTACAATAGATGTAAGGAGTGGTATGAATGAAAGTAAGAATGCCTGGAAATTTTGAGTTTAGTGAAGGTACAAAAGACTATGCGGTACTTTTACTTCATGGATTTACAGGAAATACGTCAGACGTGCGACAACTCGGGAGATTTTTAGAAAAGAATGAAGTTCCGAGCTACGCATTTAATTATGAAGGGCATACTGAAAGTCCTGAAAATATATTAAAATCGTCGCCATATGTGTGGTATAAACAAGCAATTGATAAGTATGACGAGTTAAAAGAATCGTATGACAAAGTATTTGTCGTTGGTCTATCGATTGGTGGAGTGCTTGCGTTAAAGTTATCGATGGACCGTGACGTTGAAGCGTTAGCAACGATTTGTTCGCCGATGACGCTAAAAACGGAAAGTGAATTACTCAATAACTTTAAAATATACGCTGAGATGTTTAAAAAACGTTTTGAACATAAAGAAGACGGGCAAATTAAAAGAGAGTTAGAAAGTTACACCGACGCATCGATTTTTACAGATATTAAGAAGATTATAGGAAGTACGAGAGACCGTCTCGGGGAAGTGACAGAACCGATATTTGTCGCTCAAGGAAAACTCGATGATGTGATTGATATAAATAGTGCTGAAATTATAATCGATGAAGTCGGCAGTGACGATAAGCAATTAAAATACTATGAAAACTCTGGTCACGTTTTAACGATTGACAAAGACAAAGAAGAATTATTTGAAGATTATTACGCGTTTTTAAACCGTAATTTATAGGAGGACTTATTCATGAGAGATTTTAAAGACGAAGTGTTAGAAATAATTGATCGTGATACGTATACACCGATGACAACTGAAGCGTTTGAAAGTGAACTGGATATTCACGACGCAGAAGATTTTAAAGCACTCATAAAAGCTTTAGTCTCTCTTGAAGAGTCGGACATTATACGTCGCACAAAGAAAAATAAGTACGTCAAAGTTGTGACTTCAAAAGTCGTTAAAGGTACGTTATCTATGCATAAGCGTGGATTTGCATTTTTACGTCCGGAAGAAGAAGGGGTAGATGACGTATTTATTCCGCCAAATGAAATTAACGGCGCATTAGACGGAGACACTGTACTCTGTACGGTAGAAGAGTCGATGCGTGGTGAGAATCATGAAGGTCGCGTTGTAAAAATTATCGAACATAACGTGACAAAACTCGTCGGTAAATATGAAGGGTCAAAAGGATTCGGATTCGTCGTACCGGATTCCCTTACGTATAATACGGATATTTTTATCCCAAGTGAGCAAAATTTAGGTGCTGTTTCCGGTCATAAAGTGCTCGTTGAAATTACGAAATTCCCTAAAAATAACACCGATAACCCGGAAGGTCATATCACAAAAATTCTCGGACATGAAAATGATCCGGGTGTCGATATTTTATCTATCGTATATAGTCACGGTATTGATATCGACTTTAGTGATGACGTACTTGAACAAGTCGAAAACATTCCAGACCACGTACTCGAAGAGGAAAAGAAAGGTCGCGTCGATTTAACGAAGCAAATGACGATTACAATCGACGGAGAAGACGCAAAAGATTTAGACGATGCGATTTCTGTCGAAAAGTTAAGTAACGGAAACTACGAGTTAACAGTAAGTATTGCGGACGTATCACATTACGTAAAAGAAGGGACACCACTCGATAAAGAAGCGTATAACCGAGCGACGAGTGTCTATTTAGTCGACCGAGTGATACCGATGTTGCCGCATAAATTATCAAATGGTATATGCTCGTTAAATGAAGGTGTCGAGCGACTTGCGATGACGTGTCAGATGGAAATTGATACGAATGGAACAGTCGTAAATCATCGTATTTTTGAAAGTGTTATTCAATCGGACAAACGTACGACATACACAGCAGTTAACAAAATATTAGAAGAAAACGATGAAGCGACAAAAATCTCACATGGTGAAATTACAGATATGATTATCCATGCAGGTGAACTCGCTAAAATATTACGCCGTAAACGCGATAAACGTGGAGCGTTAGACTTTGATTTTAACGAAGCACAAATTATCGTTCAACGCGACGGCACGCCTGAAGATATCGTTTTACGTAACCGCGGAAAAGGTGAGAAGTTAATCGAAGAATTCATGCTCGTATCGAACGAGACGATCGCTGAGAACTTCCACTGGCTCGATTTACCGTTTATTTACCGTATTCACGAAGATCCAAAAGAAGATAAACTTCGTCAATTCTTCGAGATTTTAACGAGCTTTGGTATTTTCGTTAAAGGTAAAGGGAACTCTGTGCATCCGCACGCGTTACAAGAAATTTTAGATGAAGTAAAAGATACCCCTGAAGATACAGTCATTTCGATGATGATGTTACGTTCGATGCAACAAGCGAAATATTCATATCAATCACTCGGACATTTTGGATTATCGACAGAATTCTATACGCACTACACAGCACCGATTCGTAGATATCCAGATTTAATGGTACACAGACTGATTCGTACGTATTTAATCGAAAAAGATACGAGCCCACAAACAATTCAAAAATTTAAAGAAAAATTACCAGAAATTGCGTCGCATTCATCTGAACGTGAACGCCGAGCAGTAGATGCTGAACGCGATACGAACGACCTCAAAAAAGCAGAATATATGCAGCAGCATATCGGAGAACGCTTTGAAGGGGTAATATCAGGGGTTATGAACTTCGGTATGTTCGTTGAACTACCAAATACAGTCGAAGGACTCGTTCATATGAACAACTTAGGCGATGACTATTATAATTATAACGAGCGTATGATGGCGCTAATCGGTGAACGTACAGGCAAAATATTTAGAATGGGCGATAAAGTAGAAATCGAAGTTGAAAACGTTAATATAGCAGAGCGTTTAATCGATTTTACAGTCGTCGGAATAACACCGCGTAAAAAAGTAAAAGAAGAACAAAAAGACAAGCAAAAACCGAAATATATCGATTCAAATGGTCGTAAAAAAAATAAAGTGAGAGACCAAACGAAAAAACCGAAAGGCAAAAAGCCGTTCTATAAAAGTGCACCGAAAAGAAATAGAAAAAGGAAGTAAATGATATGAAGAAACATCACGGAAAAGTACTCGCTCAAAACAGAAAAGCAAGTCATGATTATATTATTGAGGATACGATTGAAGCGGGAATCGTATTAAAAGGGACTGAAATCAAATCGATTCGTAAGGGATCTGTTAGTTTACAAGACGCATTTTGCCGTGATTTTAAAGGTGAAATGTTCGTCTATAACATGCACGTCGCCCCTTACGAAGAAGGAAATAGATTTAACCACGACCCGTTAAGACAACGAAAGTTACTGCTCCATAAAGCACAGATCGACCGACTGATCGGTTACTTGCATAATCCAGGACATGCTTTAATACCACTTAGACTCTATATTAAAAACGGAGTATGTAAAGTACTGATTGGATATGCAAAAGGTAAAAAGAAATACGATAAGCGTCACGACTTAAAACAAAAGCAAATGAAACGTGACATCGACCGTGCGCTAAAAGAGAGAAACCAATAACTTGAAATAAAAAAGCGAATAATGATATAATAATCATTACGCAAATAAACGGGGACGTTCTGGATTCGACAGGGGTTATTGAGCACTTTAAGCGTGTCGGAGGTTTCGACTTCGTTACGAACGATACTCAGTTATAATAACTGGCAAAACTAACAATCTCGTAGCTGCATAATTTCAGCTACATCGTCTCGTACGTTTTCTTGTGACCTACTGAGACGATTCAACTTTAGCAAGATATACTAGAAGTCTTCCGTCTGCAGACTTCTAGAAGAACTTAATCAGACTAGCATGAATTGTGGAACGTTCTCTTCCGGCGTTCATGCGAAACTTTAATTGAGAACTACACACGTAGAAAGAAGTGTAGCAAGATCCTTGGACGCGGGTTCGACTCCCGCCGTCTCCATATATTTTTACATCAATGAGATTACTTCACGAATAGTAGGTTAATCTCATTTTTTATTTTAAAAAAGATTGACGTTTAATTCGCATAAAAGTATAATTAGTAATATCAATTTTATAAATATATTATGATAAAGAAAGTAGGAATAAACTTGAAAAATAAATTATTAGTATCATCCCTAACACTCGCAGCAACTTCGATATTAATAGCGTCACCAATTATTGCGGCAGTACACCAAAGTGCTGAATCTGAGGCGAAAGTTACCTTTACTGCACCAGAAGATACTCCAGAAATTTTAGACCCTGAAACTTTAGAACCACAAACTCCTGAAGATGGTGATGTAACAAATAATAAAGGACCATTATCATTAGACTTTGTATCTAATATCGACTTTGGTTCTCATGAGATTCCGGTATCAGCCGAAACGTATGAAGCTGTTACAGAGAAACCATTCATTCAAGTTACAGACCGCCGTGGTACTGGACAAGGATGGAGTGTAAGTGCACAAGCTTCTAACTTTGAACAAAATGGTCAAAATACTTTAAATGATTCAACAATCACATTTTCAAATGGTGAAAGTGCATCTCCATTAGAAGGCTTAGAAGCACCAGTAGTTCAACAAAATATTGTATTAACAACAGGTGGAGATAGTGCTCCAGTTGTTGAAGCAGCAGGCCGTGGTGAAAATGAAAGTATTTCTAATGCTCAAGGTTTAGGTACATGGGTTATTAGATGGCTAAAAGGTGAAGGTAACGATACAAATGAAAAAGTTAAATTATCGGTACCACAAGGGCAAGCTTCAGCAGGGGAACATACTTCAACAATTACATGGACTCTATATGACGGACCAGGTAATAACTAATTTTAAACGTATATAATTTATAACCCTGAACATGCACGTTCAGGGTTTTTCTTTAGGAGAATAGTGTATGAAAAGAATTAAATTATTATTAATTTCTGTATTTGTTTTATTTAATTTAATCCCAACTACTGTATACGCAAATGAAGAAGTACCTTACTCATTACGAGCAATTCCTTCTGAAAATCAAGTCGATGAATTAAACACTTATTTTGATCTCGCTGTAGAAAAGAATAAAACAGAGAACTTACAAGTTGAAGTCTTTAATAACTCAGATAAAAAAATTATAGTTGAAGTAAGCGCGAACACTGGTGCTACTAATAGTAACGGATTATTAATTTATGACGGATCTATCGACGAATTTGATGACTCTTTAAAACATAACTTTACAGATATGACAGATGTTTTAACACCTACTTTAGAAATAGAACCACATGATAGTAAAACAGCAGAAATTTCTGTTGCAATGCCAGACGAAGACTTTGAAGGAACTATTCTTGGTGGAATTCGATTTTTATTAAAGGATGATTCAGAAGAAAAAGGTGAAGGTGTTCAAATTAAAAACAACTATGCGTATGAAATTGCGGTAGTGTTAAATGATAAAAATAACGACAAAGATTTAAAAGAAAAAATTGAATTGAACGATGTACGTGCTGGATTAATTAGCGGTAGGACAGGTTTACATGTTAACTTTAGTAATAAATCTCCTATTTTAATGACGGGTACACAAATTAAAGGTGCTGTTTATAAAAAAGGTAGCGACGAACCTTTATATGAAAGACAAGAAGACAACTTCTCAATCGCACCAAATGCATTATTTAATTATCCGATTTCTTTTGAAAATCAAAAATTACAAGTAGGCGACTATGTATTTAAAGGTACAATTAAAACGAAAGATAATGAATTTAAATTTGAAAAAGATTTTAGAATCACAAAAGATGAAGCTGAAGAAGCAAATGAGGAAGCTGTAGAATTAGAGAAAACAGACTGGAAAATATTTGCACTAATTGGATCAGCCATTGTAATTTTAGGATTACTAATTGCACTAATATTTATGATGTTAAAACGTAAAAAATAATGGGAGGAAAAAACGGTGCAGAAATTTTTAAATATTATTATATGCTTATTGATACTTGCCCCAGCTCCCATTGCAAATGCTGAAGAATTTGGTACAAGTTCATGTAACGTTAATTACTCTGTAAACGTCAAAGAAAAAAATATTATTGAAGGTAATGGGAATCAAGCACAAGAAGTCGAACTGTACGTTAACGATAATTTTATAGGACAAACAACAGTAGATAATAATAATAAATTTAAATTTCAGTTAAATGACGAACTTACAGATCAAGATAAGGTAAAAGTAATCAGTGAAGATAATACGATTAATTTAACGTTTAAAGAAGATAGTGAAAATAAAAAAGACTTTGAAGGTACTTATCAATGTACAAAAAAAGAGGAAGAAACCTCTTCTGAAGATAATTCTGAAAAAGTAACTGAAGAAAAAGAATCTAAAGATATAGAAGAATCGACTACAGAAGAATCAGAAGAAATTGAAGAAGCGGCAGAAGATGAGGAAGATGTTGAAAAAGAACCAGCAGAAGAAAAGGAAACATCTGAAGAAAACTTTGAAAAAGAAACCGATGAAAAAGAGGAAGCATCTAAAGAAACTTCAGATGAAGAAACAAAAATGAGAGCTACATCTTTAAATGAGGAAGAGCCGAAGCCAAAAGAAGAACCGAAAACTCGTTTTAGTGGGAAATGTCCAACTGCAGAGGAATATATGACTGCAAATAGTAATTATATGGGTAACGCAATCGAGAATACGATAAGAGGAGAAGTGCGCTGTGTAGAAACACCGCGAGAGCTAGAAGCGGCTATGTCTGATAATAAAGTAGAAGTAATTATTTTAAAAAAGGATATAGAAGGTACAAAAAGTACTGATATTAAGTCAAACTATAATCAAAAAATATTAGATGGTAATGGGTATGCACTCTCCAATACAAGTTCCTTCACAAATAGTGATATTTCAGAATTCATTATAAAAGACTTTAAATATTTACATAAGCCAAGAACTGCCACAGCGACAGCTTATATGTTTAATAGTAAAGTAGAAAATGGTGATATCCGCGTAATTAATAGTAACTATAATCCAAATTTTTCAAGATCTGATTACTTCTTTGCTTATGGTAGTCCGAGTAACATCCATTTTTATGGAAATGTAAATATTAATATGGATTTTGGAGTACTTTCCTTTGCGCTCGATTTTTCTTCATATATTGTTCATAACAATGCTGACGTCTCTATAAATGGTGCTTATGGTGGTATAGCACTTCATACGGAAAACAATAGCCCTCACGCAATACATTTAAAAAATGGTTCAACATTAAATATTACCGCTGAAAGATCAGGCATATATTCAGACAAATATTATAACCCTAATACGATATTAGTCGATAAAGGTGCTACTCTTGGAATTACCTCTAAAAACTATAGAGGTATAGATATCAAACAAAGAAGAACGATATCAAAAATTGATGTGAATGGCGGTAATTTTAATTTAAAAAGCACAAATAGCGGCGTGTATTTTGATGCAGAAGCGTTGGAGTTGAATGTTAAAAATACTGGGAAATTCACTATAGATAGCACAAATAGAAAAGCGATGATTACGAGTAGTAAAATTGATATTAACGTTGATGGTGCAAGTGAAATGAATTTAAAAAGTTATGAACCTACTATTGAAGCACGTTCAGGTGGAAGTCTAAATTTAAATGTACGAAATCAAAGTAAAGTAAATATAGAGAGCACTGCCAATAGTGTAATAAACACACGCGGCAATGATAATATAAATGTTAATAGAAGCTCGTTAATTGCATCCGGTGCGGGTACTTTTTCTAGTACTTCTACTTTAGTAAACTTTAATATTATCTACCCTGAGCTTGTTGATTCTAAGGGCAACTCTCAATTATTTAGTGGACAAACGAACTTTGATGTTCAAAACAGTAAAATTCAAGGTTTTAAAGAACTTAATAATACACCAAGTTATCAAACACCTTCTGTAACGGGTACTTTTAAATTTAACAGGGATACTACAACCGCTTCTAATTCTATTACAAATAGCTATAAGAATTTTAATAGCAATTTCAAACAAACCTTGAAAAGAATGGTGTTCAAAGGTAGTTTTGGTGATGTTGAACACGTGGATGTGTATGATACGGATAGAGAAGTTAAAGTTACAATGACAGATGTAAGTAGCCAACCATTTAAGTTAACTATGCGTAACATAACGACTGGGGAGAGTTTTGAGTCTCTGGAAAATAAAAATGGTGGAAAGTTTACGTTTAAAATACCTGATAGGAAGCTAAATAAAGGTGACAAGATTGAGTTTTGTTTAACACATAATGATGCCAACCAAAATTATGATGAGTGCTTATATGACACGATAGTAAAAGGAAATCGTTTAGAGATTATTAATGTGAATGATATTGTCTTTGAAGATACGAGTATCGATAACAACCCAAATAAGGTAATTCATCGTAAAAATGATACGCATGATGTGACAGTATATAATTCTAAGGAAAGTAACTTTAACCTTAGCGTTCATAGTGAAGGGCCTCTTAAAAATATTCAAAACGCCTCAGAGCTAAATGACGCACTTTACTTAGTACAAAATGGTCAATTTAAGTCTATTGAAAGTGAAGAGCAAATGATCGGGACTCACAATGATGTTAAACCAGATAATGACAATTATAAATTTACCTTTGGTAAAGATGAAGGCATTCTGATTCGAACGAATCCAATTAATGCAACGATTGGTGAATATAAAGCGACACTAGTCTGGACGTTAACAGATGGACCATAAAGTACAAATGTTCTTTTTAATTAAAGAAGTGTTAATGATTTAATTAAAATATAGTATTATTTAAGAAAACAAGGAATGCTTCAAAAAAGAAGCATTCCTTGTTTATTTTCGTTTAAAATCTAAAATAATTTCTATTGATTGTTTAAATTACGTCTTACTTCTTTGTTTAACTCATAAAATTTTTCGTCGTGACTCGAGACAACAGCGCCTTCTATTTCTTTTTGTCGATAAATACTTGGTATGTAAAGTGTGGATTGGATACGCAAAAGGTAAAAAGAAATACGATAATCATCACGATTTAAAATGATTAAAAACAATCATTAATATACTTACTCATGTGTGAGAGAAATAATTCATAACTCAATAAATGTAGCAACAGATTCAATTTAAATCCGACTAACTCGCTTTCTTTCAGAGGTAGTGGTGTTCTGTAGTTTTTATATCATCAGATAAGTCTAAATTCTTCCAATTACGTTTTCCTACTTCACATATGTCATATGATAATACTCTTGCCCATACAATTCGAGGAGCTCGTCTTTTTTAAACCCAAGCTTAAGATAGAGGCTTAAAGCCTTCTCATTCTCTACCTCACAAATGAGTCCAAAAGGACGTGCTTCTTCACTATCTAGTAAATACTTCAATAACTTAGTCGCGATACCTTGTCCGCGGTACTCACTAAACGTTGCCACGCTATCTATGTACATTTCATTGTCACGTGCTTCTCTCAATTCAAGTGGTGGACTATACGGATGAAATTTCTTGTCCAGTCCAAGTTTCTCCCACACGTGTTTAAATTCGTGTTCGGTATGGCCGGGATAGCTCAGAACGAATCCTGCAACATCTCCATCTACCTCATACACGTGAATGGTTCTTTCTGAGTTTCGAAAGTCTTCGTCACTAAGACACATTTCAAACGCTTCGAGTACAGTTTTTTTATCAAATTTCTCAATTATTTCGAGATCCATACCTTCCCAAATGATATAAACAAGTTCAGCGACTTTTCTGTTATCTTTTTGTTCCTTTTTACGGATCACAAAAACCTCTCCTTTTTCTTATATTTCTATCGTAACAAAACCAGTGGCTTTTCGGGAATCATAAAAACTCCTACATAATTTCTATAGAAGGATGTGTATAATAATTTCTGCCTTCCGGAGGTTGGAATCTTTTCTTTACTTTTAAATACACGCATGTTTCCACCCGAAATTTCATTTATCTATCGTAAAAATAAAATGTGGCATTGTAATTCAAACTCAGTTTTATCAGGGCTTTTTTGATTTGAGCAAATTGTTAATAGAGTGATGTTGAATGATGATAGAATACGGTAATCAGATTAAGAAGGATAGGTATTAAATGAATTTCCATAAGGATAATGCTCAGGTAACAAATATCACATTAAACATTCGAGATTTAAGTAAAATGAAAGATTTTTATATAAATATTTTAGGCATGAAATTAATTGAAGAAAGTGAAGTAGGTTTCGTTGCTGGTTTTGAAAGTAGTACGCACACATTCACTTTTGAAGTTTTAGAGAATGGTAGAGTGGCTTCACCAAACGAAGCGGGATTATTCCATATCGCAATTTTACTACCAACCCGAAGTGATCTCGGTCGTTTTATTAAATACATGTTTGATAGACAGATTCCCCTATCAGGTGGAGATCACTTAGTGAGTGAAGCGACGTATCTTGTTGACCCAGAAGGAAACGGTATTGAAGTATATGTGGATAGAGATCCTGATACATGGTCTTGGTCTAAAGGACAAGTGGTAATGGATACTCTAGCTTTAGATTTTGATGGTATTATTGAATCAAGTCGTAATAAAGAGTGGTCAGGTATGCCAGAAGGTACAATTATTGGGCACTTGCACTTGAAAGGTGGCGTGGTGATTGATCCAGAATTCTATGGTAACTACGGATTTGAAATCGCGACTAAAGTCATGAGCGCATATTTCTTAGGCTCAAATAAATATCACCACCACATTGCAGTGAACAACTGGCATAGTAATAAAGCAAGAATCGATTCAATGAACACATACGGCTTAAAAGCATTTAACATTTTAGTGCCAGACGCTGCGAGCGAAACAGTAGAAACACCAGAAGGTATTAAAATGGTCGTAAACTAATAATCATGTGTTTATCGTTTGAAATAACAAAATAGCTCCCCCGTCAAGTCACAATGAAAAAACAAGGAATGTCTCTTTTATGAGGCATTCCTTGTTTATTTTCGTTCAAAATTTAAAATAATTTATATTAATTATTTATATTATTCTAAATTCTGTCTTACTTCTTTATTTAATTCATCAAATTTTTCATTGTGGCTGGATACGATAGCTCCGTCTAATTCTTCTTTATCGATATAATGCTTCGCGAAATTTACTGCTTCACTTGCTTCCGGATATCCCGTCGCGATTAGATGTACGCGGTTGTCGTAGTGGACTTGGTCACCGATTGCATATAGTCCATCCACACCTGTTTTTACTCTTTCCTCGGTTAAAATTTGATTATATTCGTTCATTTTTACGTCACCTTTTAATGATTCTAATAATGCGCTATCTGATTTGTATCCGTGATTCACAAATACGATATCGACATCAATTTCTTCACCACCTGATAAAACAACGCGTTCGATCATAGTGCCATCTTTGTTTGAACGGAGTTCTTCAATCGTACGTTGCTTAATAATATGGACATCTTTCTTCTCTAACTCTTTAATTGTCGCTTCGTATCCTTTAAGTTCATCTTTTCTACACACGAGTGTGACGTCTGCAATACCATCTGCAAGATGTGCGGCCCAGTCGAGTGCGGAGTTTCCACCACCGGAGATTAACACATGCTTATCTTTATAGTGTTTGGTTTCTTCTATGTAGTAGTGAAGATTATCATACTCAAAGTCTTCTGCACCTGGTAAATTAAGCTTTACCGGACTAAAGACACCGACTCCAGTCGCTAAAATTACCGTATTCGCGTAATGTGTGCCCTTTGTCGTCTCTACTTTAAACACATCTCTTTCTTTATTTACACTGATTACCGATTCATTCAAATGAACAGTCGGGTCAAATGTAAGTCCTTGCTTCACCATGGATTCGCGAATATTTGCTGCAGTATTTGCTTCAACTCCGCCGATATCCCACACGATCTTATCTAAATAAAATTTCAGCTTTCCGCCAAGTCGGTCCTGATGTTCTATAATTGTTACGTCTAATCCTCGTAGCCCTGCATAAAATGCTGCGAATAGTCCCGATGGACCCCCACCTACAATCAGACAATCCGTATTGTTCATATTTTTGCCTCATTTCTATTGTACATTTACCATTGCTCATATTATAATCTAATTGAGAATTATTATCAATTAGATAAAAAGGAGAAATTTAATGAAGCGTATTTTATTTTTATTCAGTTTAATTTTTGTCGTACTACTTGCGGCATGTTCTGGTGAGGACAACACAGACGAAGCAGTGAAGGAAGAAACACCTGAAACTGTAAAATATACTACTGACGATGGTGAGGAAATCGATATACCAAAAGATCCAAAGCGTATTGTTGTGATGGGTTTTGGTTACTTCGGTAACTTAAAACAGCTTGATGCAAATATCGTTGGTGTACACAATTTAGTTCAAGATTCAGAAGTTCTGAGTAAAGAAGTTGGAGATATTGAATTAATCGAAGAAGGAAATATTGAACAAGTCTTAAATTTAGATCCTGATTTAATTATCACTTATAGCACAGATGAGAATATTAAGGAATTAAAAGAAGTAGCCCCTACAATTGGGCTTGATTATGTAAAGTGGAATTATTTAGATGTTCATAAAGAACTTGGCAAGATTGTAGGTAAAGAAGACCAAGCAAACAAGTGGGTCGAAGATTTCGAAGCAAAACTTGCTGAAAATAAAAAGACAGTACAAGACAAACTTGGCACAGACACAAGTGTTTCTGTTGCAGAAGCTTTTTCTAAAGATATTTATGTCTATGGTACAAACTGGGGTCGTGGAACAGAGATTCTTTACCAAGGGTTAGAAATGAAAGTGCCTGAAACAATCGAGAAAGATGTTGTAGAAACTAGTTGGAAAAAGATTTCAGCTGAAGAAGTTGCAAAGTATTCTGGAGATTTCATTTTTTTAGGTGATGGAGATCCAACAACAAACAAAGCAATCGAATCGACAAGTGTATGGAAAAACTTAGACGCAGTTAAAAATGACCGTGTAGTTGAGTTTGATTCAAGTACATTCTTGTTCAACGACCCACTGTCACTCGAATATCAGCTTGAATTTATTGTAGATCAATTAACGAAATAAACATTTGGAAGTGGTTTTTGTGAGCAAGGTAGAACTAAAAAATATCGTATATGAAGTAGGGGACACGAGAATCCTAAAAGATATCAACATGGAAATCTTGAGCGGACAGGTGACGACAATTATCGGTCCAAACGGTTGCGGTAAATCTACGTTGCTTAAGTCTATCGTAAAACTTTTACCTTATAAAGGTGAAGTGTATATCGACGACATCAAAATCCGCGATTTAAAATCGAAGCAGATGGCGAAGATGGTCGGGATTTTATCTCAAAAAAATAGATTACAGTATGATGTACGCGTGATTGACCTGTTAACTTACAGTCGCTACGCACACTTAAAACGTTTTGAAGGATTAAAACAAAGAGACATTGACATGATTGACTGGGCGTTAAAAGAAACGGGCGCAATAGATTTTAAAAATCGAATGATGAGCGAACTGTCGGGAGGTCAACAACAGCGTGTATGGATTAGTTTCCTACTCGCACAAGGAACAAACACACTGTTACTTGATGAGCCGACGACATACCTAGACATTCACCATCAGCTTGAAACACTGAACATCGTGCATGAGTTAAACCGTAAGACGGGCCAGACCGTAGTCATGGTATTACATGATTTAAACCAAGCGATTCGCTATTCAGATCAAATCATTGTCATGCAAAAAGGTGAAATCGTGACATACGGTAAGCCAGAGGACGTACTGACGAACGACGTATTAAATAATGTATTTAACATTGATGGTCGAATCGAATTTGATGGGGTAACCGGCAGACCTTATCTCGCTGCTTATGACTTATTCTGTAACACAATAAAGGATATTCACAATGAATAGAACATATATTTTAGCGAGTGCTCTTTTTATAGGGGTGATCGCCTCATTCTTTTTAGCCATGATGATTGGAGTCGAACATTACACCTTTCAAACCGTTTTAAACAGTTTAATGCACCCATATGCCAATGATTCAGTGACACAAACATTGATGGAGATTCGCCTACCACGTATTTTAGTTGCTTTTCTCGTTGGCATGATGATCAGTGTTTCAGGATTAATTATGCAAACGGTGACGCATAATGATTTAAGTGAGCCGAGTATTTTAGGTGTTAATGCAGGAGCTAACCTTATGATTGTGCTCGTTGTTGTGCTTGTTCCGACAATTACGTTTGTTGGAATTATCATCAGTGGGTTTATCGGTGGCGCGTTAGTTGGTTTATTTATATTAATGATGACACGTTATAATTCACCGGTGAAACTCGTTTTAGCAGGTGCGGGGATTTCTTTACTACTACTCGCGTTAACGAATTTTATTGTCATCACAAATGGACTTGGACAGTTCGCGATGTTTTTTACGTCAGGTGGGGCAGCGGGTCAGACATTGTCGAATGTTTTAATGGTGACGCCCGTTGCGATTGTTTTAATCCTCATATTGATTTTGATGTCACGAGAATTAGATGTGCTACTATTATCCGATGACGTTGCGCATTCTATTGGACAGAATCAGCGCATCTATAAATTTGTGAGTTTGTTTATTGCGATTATGCTTGCAGCGATTTCAGTCGCACTCGTTGGAAATATTATTTTCTTAGGAATGCTTGTACCACATATTGTTAAGATGATTGTTGGGCACTTGCATAAAAAAGCACTTATTTTTACAGCAATTTTAGGTGGCGTATTCTTCGTTTTAGCAGATATGTTTGCAAGAATGTTTAACGAAATGCCAGTGAATGCTGTTATCGCAATGATTGGCCTCCCGTTCTTTATCTATATCATTAGAAGAAGGGGGCATACGTATGCGTAATAGTGTTAAGATTTTAATTCTTGTTATACTAATTTTTGTAACAATCGTACTCACCTTAACGACAGGTACGTTTAAGATGTCACTCATAGACATTTGGAACTTAATGACGGGGCAGGCAACTAGCAAAGTCGCACTTGTATTTTATAAATTTAGAATGCCGAGACTCATCATCACGCTCGTATGTGGTGCAGCGCTTGCGTTATCTGGGCTTATCTTACAAGTCGTTTCGAAAAATCCATTATCAGATCCAGGGATTATAGGTGTGAACGCAGGTAGTGGATTTGGAGTGGTATTATTTATTGCCTTCGTTGCTGGAAATAGTGGTGTGAACCATTTATACACACTACCACTAATGAGTTTCATTGGTGGATTACTTACAGTGCTACTCGTTTTCGCGTTATCGTTTGTTGGTGGTAAATTCTCAAGCAACACGTTTATTTTAATCGGAATTGCGACGGCACTCGGTGTCACAGGATTTGTGTATGTATTTACGTCGATGTTTGATAACACACAAATGGACATGTTAAACCGATTCTTTGCGGGGAATATTTGGGGAGACTCATGGGAATTTGTTATTGTGACGATTCCATATATTGTAATCATCATGATAATTACGCTGTTTAGAGTACGCGAGATGTCGATGATGTCACTTGATGACGATATGCTCACAACACTAGGTATGCATGTCACACGTGAGAAGATTATTTTAATTGTTTTAGCAGCACTACTATCGAGTATCAGTGTGAGTGTTGCGGGGTCGATTTCATTTATTGGACTCATTGCACCACACATTGCACGCATGATGTTTAAAATTGATATGAAAATTATATTTGTGGGAACTCTATTAATCGGTGCGTTTCTTTTAAGTTTTGCTGATTTTGTCGGTAAGACTATCGCTGAACCGCTCATCATTCCAGTTGGAATTGTCGTGTCACTCATCGGAGGACCATACTTCTTGTATTTACTATTCAGAGGAAAAACAATTTAAAGAAGAAAGTGGAGATGGTTCTACAAGTGAAAGCATCTCATTATACAAACTTTCGATTTCTGAATATACTTCTTTACATTCGTACAGATGTTCTGTAATTAAAGTAGTTATTAATGATTCAAATAAAATATGGTATTGTCGTTTCAAATATAATTTAATCATAGATTTTTGGTTTTGAGCAAATCATTAATAGTACGATGTTGAATGATGGTAGAATACGAGAATTATATTAAGAAGGATAGGTATTAAAATGGTCGTAAACTAAATAAACGATAAACGATATGTTTAACGTTTGAAATAAAGTGGCATTCGGAGAATAATATTTGGATTTATAGATTATTCTTTAAATAACAAGATAGCCGCTCTTTAGCAAGATTTACTAGAAGTCTTCCGTCTGCAGACTTCTAGAAGAACTTAATCAGACTAGCATGAATTGTGGAACGTTCTCTTCCGGCGTTCATGCGAAACATTAATTGAGAACTACACACGTAGAAAGAAGTGTAGCAAGATCCTTGGACGCGGGTTCAACTCCCGCCGTCTCCATATACAAACATTGTCATATCAATGTTTACCGTCATTCACGGGGCGTATACGGGCGTTTTCATTTTATTATGAAAACAAGTCCCGTATTTTTTGTGTGAATAGATTTATTAATTATCAACAGCAATTTAGAAAAATGTTGACAAATAAACTTGATGACTGAGATAAAAAGACTCGAATAATAATTCAATTTTTTTAGTATTGAAATTATAAAAACACTATAAGGAATAAAAGGGTGCTTACAATATAGAAAAACCCTCGCGTTTAGTCACATTAATTAAATCTAGAACTTATGTGTAAATGATTTTAATTGACTTACGTTTTTAGAATAAGCATAATTATAAATAGCAGTAAAACACAAATGAGTGATGTAATGATAATAGATGATTTTAAACTTTGGGGATGTCATGGGACAGACTCTACTAAAATTGAAAAATTGACACAGGCTCAACCTATGGAACCTAATAGAAAATTTTTACCTCCAGATTTAGGATTCGGTCTTTATCTATATGTTATGCGACGAGATGATGTTTTAGAACCATATAACAATGCTATTAATTACCTTAATAGATGGAAACCTGATTATAAGCAAAAGGTCGTCGTTAAAATTGAAGCCAATATTAACCCCGATAAAGTATTAAATCTAGATGAGTTTGAAAATCAAGTTATATTTAACGATTTTTATGAAGAAAACGAAAATAAAATTATCACAGAGTTACAACGATTATGTAAAAATAATACCTACCATCGTGGTAATTTTGATGGTTTAATAATCGAGATGATGATTAATGAATATAATATCAATGTTGATGCGATTGCATGTGAAACGTATACTCAGTTTAATCATATAAAAGATAGAAAAAGAATCAAATATTCCTAACGGTAAAGAGATTTGTATTAGAAATTATAGTACCATTTCAAGGAAAATAATATGTTGCCCTATTAATTAATGGAGGTGCTAGCAATGGGTATTAATTTAAAGGATTATATAAACAGAGATAATATTAACTTGAGTGAAGAAAAAATTAGAAAACACTTAATAGATATTTTAAATCTTAGTGACAACGATTTTTTCATTTTAGATATAGATTTAGAACGTATCGATGTTTCTTCGAGAATTAAAGATATTACTAACTCCCAAATGCATGAAGAAGAACCAATAAACATTCCCTTTGATCAGATAACACCTAGAAAAACTTATGAGTTACGATTAGAGGGATCAATGTTTAACTATTATAATCAGGGATTGATAGCATAATGAAAGCTGAATTAAAATTTTCTGAATATGAGATTGAAGAGATAACTTATAAGATTAATGTACTCTCAGAAGTAGAGGTTATGGATGATGACGAGAACGCTCCCAGATTAATTTGTAATGTAATTCATTCAGAAGAAGATAACTCTAGATTTATCATTAAATTAGGGTTGGAATTAGGAGATTCAAATCTTTCAAAAAATAATATCTATTTGAAATGTATTGTCATTGGAGTTTTTGAGCAAAGCAAGTCTGCAGAATTAAATTTAGTACCAAATGCTGTATCTATACTTTTTCCATATCTTAGATCAATAATTTCTGATGTTACGTCTAAGGGGAATAGACGTCCAATTATTCTGCCACCTATTAATATTAATGAATTCTTAAATCGTGCGGAAAAAATGGATGAAACTATTGAATGATTGTTTAGAAGACTTTGCTTTTTTATAAAGTGTGCTTTTAAAATATGCTTAAACTGTTACAGTTAATTTTATTATTTTTCTTATAAAGCGCCTCCTAAAAATACTTCTTTACATTCGTACAGATGTTCTGTATAGTTAGGATATGGTAATAATTATTCAAATGAGATGTAGTGTTATTTAATAGATTCACTCGTAGAAGTTTGAATGTTTTACACATATTATATTTATTACGGGGGTATTCTATTATGAATAACGGTACAGTTAAATGGTTTAACGCAGAAAAAGGTTTTGGATTCATCGAGAGAGAAGACGGAGACGACGTATTCGTACACTTCTCAGGTATTGTTGGTGAAGGTTACAAAACTTTAGAAGAAGGACAAAACGTTGAGTTCGAAATCGTTGAAGGCAATCGTGGACCACAAGCAACAAACGTTGCTGTTCAATAATTTAAAATTTATATAGTAATATATAATAAAAGTCAGCAATCTTTGGATTGCTGACTTTTTTGTTTATAAATCTAATTCAGGGTATGCGTTAAACTCTTCGAAATCTCCTGCAGTATTTAATAGTGGTGCAAATTTCGCAGTAACGACTTCTGGCGTTCCGTTAAACGCGTAATAGACTTTTCCAGTAATTTCTTCACCAGGTGCGATTTCTTGTAATATCGAGCTGTCTAAATCATAGTACGTCGCTTCTTTATCATTCACTTGTACTGAGACGTCACGTCCTGCTGGGAAGTTTTTGTCTGTATTGTTTTTATAATACACTTCAAGCTCTAATACATATTCAAACGATTCAAAATGATCTTCGATTCTTTCATCTGTTAATTGACTCGATTTCACAGTGAAGTCGATGCCGTCGATTGTGACGATTTTCCCGATATCGTTACGCGTATCATTTTCGATTTTCTTTTCAGGCGATACTTTAACTTCTTTCACTTCAGTTTTTTCTGTCGTATTGTCGCTTGGTTCTTCTCTGACGTCAGCTTCGTTATCTGTACTACAACCTGCAATAAATACGATTAGAACAGTGCTTAACAGTAATTTTTTCATAGCGTCTCCTATCGTTAAATGTTTAAAAATATGGTATCATTCTTTTAAATGAGAAACAAATGAGAGTGGTAGTATGACGGAAATTGTCGTCACGTTAAGCAGTCGTAATTTGACGGAACTTCAACAAGAGTTAAAGGACTTACATCACGCACGAGATGATTTCGACATTTTAGAATTTCGCGGCGATTATTTTGAGGACGATGAAGAAATCATCGATGCACTTTATGGGTTAAGAGAATTAAATAAACGTATTTTGTATACATATCGTACGGAAAGTGAAGGTGGATATGGTAGTGACGATGATTACGTGTCACATATTAAGTACATTTCAGCGCATGCCCCGTTAGATATTCTCGACATTCAGTACAATAGTTATAGAGAGGCTGCGTTTATTTCTCACATAAAATCTCGTAGTATCGAAGTACTGTTTAGCCATCATGATTTTCTAAAAACGCCAGATGAAAAAACGGTACAGTCAATCATCGATGGGATGTATGAATCATTTGCAGACTATTGTAAAGTGGCATATATGCCATCACATAATGAAGACGTCGAATTGCTCTTTGAATTATTAAAAGAAAATAAAGAAAAGTACGGAAATATGATTATTATCATCGCGATGGGGGAAAGGGGTAAAATAACACGCGTCGCAAAAGAGCCGTACAATTCAGCCTTCACATACGGTTGTTTAAAGACGCCACAAGCACCAGGACAAGTGGAAATAAAAATGTTAAGAGAGGTATATAAACATAATGAATAAATATTACGAGTATAAAAAATGTTCAACATGTCGTAAAGGTAAAAAGTATATAGAAGATAAAGGAATCAATTTAGAAGTCATTGATATGGTAGAAGAACCACCGTCAGAATACGAACTAAAAGACATCGTTAGTAAAGCAGATAATTACGAAATCGATGACTTTTTTAATACGCGCGGTAAAGTATTCAAAGATCTCGGCTTAAAAGAAAAGTTAGATACGATGTCATTCGATGAAAAAATTGAATTACTGTCGAGTGATGGCATGCTTATCAAGCGTCCGATGCTCGTTACAGAGAGTGCTGTCGTTTTAGGATTTAAGGAAGAACAATATGACGCAGTTTTAAATGATTAACATTCTGATTTAATTTGTCTATATGTTAGTTATGTGAGATAATACAATTATTAATTATTCATTACTAGGGGGTTTTTGTTTTGGCAACACCAAACAACTTAAAGTATTCAGAAGATCATGAGTGGGTAAAAGTTGACGGAGATACAGTAACTATTGGTATTACTGAGTTCGCACAGTCAGAATTAGGAGACATCGTTTTCGTTGAGCTTCCTGAAGAAGGAGACGAAATCGCAAAAGGTGACGACTTCGGTTCAGTAGAATCTGTAAAAACAGTATCTGAATTATATGCGCCAGTTTCTGGTGAAGTACTTGAAGTAAACGAAGAGCTCGAAGACAGCCCTGAGTTAGTAAACGAATCACCATACGAAGAAGCTTGGATGTTAAAAGTTAAGCTTAGAGATGCATCAGAACTTGATGAGTTAATGGATGCAGCAGCTTACGACGAAATGACAGGACAATAATTTATGTAAGAACTCTAGACGATGTCTAGAGTTTTTTCTTTCAAAGGATTTAAAAAATGAAACAAAAAATTACAGAAGAAGAACTAACATCTATCATAAAACGAAGCGGCGTTGAAGTGATCTACGGGTATACGCCGATGTGTGCGACGTGTAAACTCGCAGAGTCTTTTTTAAATATCGCAACAAAAGTCATAGACGTAAACGTCACAAAGATCGATTTAAACTATTATGAGGCTTTTATTCAGCAATATAAAATTCACAGCGTTCCGGCGCTGTTAATCTTTAAAGACGGTAAACTACAAGAAGAAGTGTACGCGTTTGAGTCGGTGACTAAAATTGTCGAAATATTTAAAAAGTACGTTGACAACGAAAATTCGTAGTGCTACAATAAATCAAACTTAATAATTCTTATCCAGAGTGGTGGAGGGAAGTGCCCAAGGAAGCCACGGCAACCGTCTAAATAGACAAGGTGCTAATTCACTGAATGATCAAGATCATTCGAAGATGAGAAAGCGAACGTTATTTATGCTTACTCATTTTTGAGTAAGCATTTTTTATTTTCTTCAAGTGAAAAAGAATTATTAAGCGGATATAACTGGAGGCAAAGCGATGATTGATATTAAAAATGTCACTAAAGTTTTTAAAGGGAAAAAGAAAACCGTCCATGCGGTAGATGATGTGTCGTTACATATCGAAAAAGGAGAAATTTTCGGTATTATCGGATACTCCGGGGCTGGAAAGTCTACGCTAATCCGAATGCTTAACGGTTTAGAAACACTTTCAAGTGGAGACGTTGTAATCGGTGGAGACACGATAAACACCCTTTCAAAAAAAGCATTACGTAAAAAGCGCCAAAAAGTGTCGATGATTTTCCAACATTTTAACTTGTTATGGTCTCGCACAGTCTATGAAAACATTCGCCTCCCCCTTGAAATCGCAGGTGTATCAAAGAGTGAAATGGACGCTCGTGTGACGGAGTTAATTCATCTTGTCGGTTTAGAAGGTAGAGAACATAACTATCCAAGTGAATTATCCGGCGGTCAAAAGCAGCGTGTCGGTATCGCGAGAGCACTTAGCAATCATCCGGAAGTGTTACTATGTGACGAAGCGACGAGTGCTTTAGACCCACAAACGACAGATGAAATACTCGATCTACTCGTAAAAATTCGTGAAGAATTGGACTTAACAATCGTCATGATCACGCACGAGATGCAAGTGATTCGTAAAATTTGCGACCGTGCAGCCGTCATGGAAAATGGAAAAGTCATCGAGGTTGCACCGATTATCGAATTGTTCCAAAATCCAAAATCATCAGTTACAAAACGATTTGTACAAGATGATTTAGACGATGAAGACGTCGACGTTCAAATTAAAGCAATTAAAGAAAGTTTCCCGAATTCGACGGTATTAAAACTCGGATTTGTCGGTACGAAAGCCAATCGTCCGATCGTCTCTCAAGTAATCAAAACGTATGACTTAGACATGAACGTCTTATCAGGAAATATTAAACAAACAAACGACGCATCATACGGTCATCTATACGTTGCGACTGAAGTTCAAGGTGAGACGTTAACTAAAATTATTGAACAGTTTGAACGTGAAAATGTGTCAGTGGAGGTCATCAAATGAACGATATAAAAGAAATGTTCCGATTTGAACACGTCAAAATCGATGCACTAATCGAAGCGACGATAGAAACGCTGACAATGACAGGAATTGCGACGCTATTTTCATTCTTCATAGGAATTATATTAGGTGTCATTTTATTTCAATCATCAAAAGGTAAGGCAATTGCCTCTAAACCGGTGTACGGTGCGACATCATTTGTCGTTAACCTATTTCGTGCCATTCCGTTTATCATTTTAATCATATTACTCATACCGTTCACAAAAGCAATTATGGGAACGATGATGGGAGTATGGGGAGCGATGCCGGCATTAATTATCGGATCGTCTCCATTTTATGCGAGACTCGTTGAGATCGCATTAAAAGAAGTCGACAAGGGCGTAATCGAAGCCGCTGAGTCGATGGGAGCAACACAAACCGAAATTATTTGGAAAGTGCTACTCCCTGAATCACTTCCAGCACTCATTTCAGGGATTACAGTAACGGCGATTATGCTCGTCGGTTCAACTGCAGTGGCTGGTGTTATTGGAGCAGGAGGTCTTGGAAGTCTAGCATACATGGTCGGATTTACGAGAAATCAACCAGACGTGACACTCGTTGCGACAATCGTTGTTTTAATTATCGTTTTTATCATTCAAATTATAGGAGACACTGTATCAAAAGCAGTCGACAAAAGATAAGAGGAGACTTATTTATGAAAAGAATATTATTTGCATTTACATTATTACTAACAGTAGTACTCGCTGCATGTGGTGGCGGAAAAGAAGCAAACGAAAAATTAACAGTCGTTGCGACACCAGTACCACACGCTGAAATTTTAGAAGAAGCAAAACCATTATTAGAAGAAAAAGGAATCGATCTCGACATTAAAGTCGTGAACGACTACAACACACCAAACCAAATGTTAGACAGTGAAGATGCAGATGCAACATTCTTCGCACACATTCCATACTTTAACAACTTATTAAAAGAAGGATTCGACTTTGAAAACATTGGAGCTGTTCACTTAGAGCCTATCGGTGTATATTCTAACGATTATAAATCATTAGAAGAGTTACCAGACGGAGCAAAAATTATGCTTTCAAACAACGTGCCAGATGAAGGACGTATCCTTAAATTCTTCGTCGACCACGGTTTACTTACGTTAAAAGACGGTGTTGACCCAATCGAAGCAACAATCGACGATATCGAAGACAACCCACATAACTTCGTATTCGACAACAAAACAGCACCAGAAATCATGGTCAAAGCATACGAAAATAACGAAGGTGATGTGTTCTTTATCAACGCAAACTACGCGATTGACTCAGGATTATCACCAAAAGAAGATGCAATCGAACTTGAAGCGGCAGACTCAGACTACGTAAACGTTGTAATTGTAAGAAGCGCAGACAAAGATAACGAAAACTTAAAAACACTTGTAGAAGTATTACAAAGTGAAGAAATCAAAAAATTCATCGACGGAAATTATGACGGTGCAGTCATTCCAGCGGAATAATGAGAAGAGACACGGCTTTTTAAGTCGTGTTTTTTTGTGTGGAGAGACGAATTTTTTATATTTTTATTAAAGCGTAAGTTTATATTTGTTCGATAGCTGGGTATATTTACATATCAAGAATTTACTGGAGGTAATCTAAATGGATGAATTTGAACGTAATTCAGAATACACATATGAAACACGCCCTGTGTTTGACGGACAAATCGTCATGCTATCGTACTTATCATTATTTGTATCAGCATTCATTGCGCCGTTAATTATATGGGCAGTTAAGAAAGACGACGATCCAGAAACGGGTGCTGCACTAGCTGACGTACTAAACTTCTCGATTTCGTATTCAATCTATTCATTTGTTTCTTCGATATTAACTGTAGTTCTCATCGGCTTTATTACGACACCTATTATATTAGTCATGGTTGTAGTATTCACGATTATTGGAGCAATTAAATCATTTAACGGTGAAAGATATCTTCCACCACTTACAATTAGATTCATTAAATAAGGAAAACGCATGTGCCTAAGCACGTGTGTTTTTTCGTGTGGAGGGTGAGTTTTAGTTTACGATAAACTGTCTGACAATGTTGTCGATCCGTCGTCGTCGGTTTTTCATCTTAATGAACAGGTTATCCCGAAATATGTTAAATATATCCGGATATCTAACAGAATCGCGAAATTTTTGTTAGATATAATTTTAGGGAATGGTGTTATCGCTATTTTGGGATACAACAACACTTTCTGACTCCCCGAATTCAGATCTCACCGAGGTTTTTCATCTTAATTAACAAAAAATTGTTGAATGTGTTAAATATATCCGGATAATTAACAAAAACCTGGGATTCAGTGCTGTTTTTGTTAGATAAAAAAATATAATTAACAAAAGTGAGGGTGGCGAGACGAAATCTGTCAATTATATCCGAATATCTAACAGAATCGCGAAATTTTTGTTAAATAAAATTTCGGGAATGGTGTTATCGCTATTTTGGGATACAACAACACTTTCTGACTCCTCGAATTCAGATCTCACCGAGGTTTTTCATCTTAATTAACAAAAAATTGTTGAATATGTTAAATATATCCGGATAATTAACAAAAACCTGGGATTCAGTGCTGTTTTTGTTAAATAAAAAAATATAATTAACAAAAACCGAGGTGGCGTCTTGAAATTTGTTAATTATATCGAGATATCTAACAAAATCGCGAAATTTTTGTTAGATATAATTTTGAGAAGCAGCTTTATTACTCCTTTGGGATAAAACGACACTTTAAACCTTCCGAAATTCAAATCACCACGAGGTTCTTCATCTTAATTAACAAAAAACGTCTCAGCGACCTGAAATTTGATTATTATAATTCCGAGAAAAAACTAAGACTCTTCAGAAATAAAAACACATCAAAACTCCAACGAAAATCACCAAGTTACCTACCAGTTCTTCATCATTTACCTGATTTTTATTCTCAATTCTAAAATTCGATTATCACAATGTATAACACTACAAATATCCGTTGTTTTACGTTATACTAAAGTCATTATGGTCATGGGAAACTTTGACTATAGTTTAGAACTATTATAAACTATTATATGGAAAATAAATTCTATCTAATTGGAGGATTATCGGATGACTTCTGTTTTAGAAATTAAAGACTTACATGTCGAAATTGATGGCAAGAAAATACTTAAAGGTTTAAATCTTACACTTAAACAAGGTGAGATTCACGCTGTAATGGGACCTAACGGGACGGGTAAATCTACACTCGCTCAAGCGATTATGGGACACCCTGCATACGATGTAACGCAAGGTGAAGTTTTACTTGATGGTGAGAACGTATTGGAAATGGAAGTTGACGAGCGTGCGCACGCTGGTTTATTCCTAGCGATGCAGTATCCGTCAGAAATTTCGGGTGTTACAAACTCAGATTTCTTACGTTCAGCTATTAACTCAAGCCGTGAAGAGGGCGACGAGATTAACTTAATGCAATTTATTAAAAAACTAGATAAAAACATGGACTTCTTAGAAATGGATCCAGATATGGCAACGCGTTACTTAAACGAAGGGTTCTCTGGTGGGGAGAAAAAACGTAACGAAATTTTACAACTCATGATGTTAGAACCTAAATTCGCAATCTTAGACGAGATTGACTCTGGTCTAGATATTGACGCGTTACAAGTTGTTTCTAAAGGTATTAACGAACTGCGTGGACCTAACTTTGGTTCATTAATTATCACGCACTATCAACGCTTATTAAACTACATCGAACCTGACTTCGTACACGTAATGATGCAAGGTAGAGTAGTAAAATCAGGCGGAAAAGAACTTGCAGAACGTCTTGAGAACGAAGGTTACGAGTGGATTAAACAAGAACTCGGAATTGAAGACGAAACAGTAGACGCAGTAGAATAATATCAGGAGGAACTGTAATGGCTAACGAATTCGTTTTAGATAAAGAAAAAGTCTTAAACGACGCAGAACAAAATGGTGTGACAGATTTCTTTACAAATAAAAGAAAAGAAGCACTAGATTTAATCGATCGTTTAGACATGATAAAACCAGACAAAACACGTATTTATAACTGGGACTTTTTTACAGTTGAACAACCATTTACGGAAAGTTCAACGTTCGATTCATTATCTGATTTACCAGAAAAGGTAAAAGAAGTTGTAGAAGTAGAGAATGTAGAAAACTTATACGTGCAACACAATAACACGAAAGCATTTGTAGAATTATCTGAGTCATTAAAGTCTCAAGGTGTTATTGTTGAAGATATATTTACAGCATCAGAAAATCATAAAGACTTAGTTGAAAAGTACTTTATGACTGAAGGTGTAGCTGTCGATGAAAACAAACTGACAGCTTACCACCAAGCGATGTTAAACGGTGGGGTCTTCATCTACGTACCGAAAAACGTAAAAGTTGAAGCGCCAATTCAAGTCGTGTTTTACCACGATGATGAAAATGCATCGTTATATAACCACGTCTTACTCGTTGCAGATGAAGGTTCTGAAGTAACTTATGTAGAAAACTATGTCACGAACTTAGAATCAGCGAATGGACAGTTAAACGTTGTAAGTGAAGTGCTTGCAAAAGATAACGCAAAAATTAACTACGGTGCAGTAGACTTCTTAGCAAAAGATCTTACAGGATATGTCGTACGTCGCGGTGTAACAAGTCGTGATGCTGAAATCGACTGGGCACTCGGTCTAATGAGTGACTCAAACGTCATTTACGATAACACGACGTACTTAAACGGTGATAACTCAGAATCAGAAGTTAAAATCGTTACAATTGGTCGTGGACAACAAATCTTAAACTTCACGACAGAAGTTATTCACTACGGTAAAAATACGTACGGAAACATCTTAAAACACGGTGTAATGAAAGAGAACGCAAACAGCGTATTTAACGGGATTGGTCACATCAAAAAAGGTGCGACGAACTCCAACGCTCAACAAGAATCTCGCGTATTAATGCTTGACGGTAAAGCGCGTGGTGACGCGAACCCAATTCTATTAATCGACGAAGATGAAGTGGAAGCAGGACACGCAGCATCAGCTGGTCGTGTGGATGAACTACAACTCTTCTACTTAATGAGTAGAGGGCTTAAGCGTGAAGAAGCAGAACGCTTAGTTATCCACGGATTCTTAGCACCAGTTGTTGTTAGCTTACCGATTGAAAGTGTTAAAAACTTACTCGTAGAAGTGATTGAAGATAAAATTTTACACTAATAATACTAGGAGGCTTCCACATTGGACATTAACAAAATAAGACAAGACTTTAAGGTCCTTGACGAAACAGTTAATGGGAATGCACTTACGTACTTAGACACGTCAGCTACAAGCCTAACGCCAAAAAGCGTCGTGGATAAGACGAATGACTATTACTTTAAATATAACGCAAACGTACACCGAGGGGTCCATACTCTCGGTTCGCTTGCGACTGATGCATATGAATCTGCGCGTATGAAAGTACGTAAATTCATAAATGCAAAACGATTTGAAGAAATCATTTATACACGTGGGACAACAGCAGCACTCAACTTAGTCGCACGTTCACTTGGTGATTTTGCTGTTGAAGCGGGAGACGAAATTGTCGTAACAGAAATGGAACACCACGCAAATATCGTACCTTGGCAACAACTTGCAAAACGTAAAGGTGCAAAACTGGTGTTTATTCCGTTAGAGTCTGACGGGACGATTACGCTAGAAAGCGTTAAAAGTGTCATGTCAGATAAAACAAAAATCGTTGCGATTACACACGTTTCAAACGTACTTGGTACAGTAAACGATATTAAATCTATCGCAAAAATCGCACACGACCACGATGCATATATCGTTGTAGATGGTGCGCAAGCTGTACCTCATATGACGGTAGACGTCCAAGACTTAGACGTTGATTTCTATGCGTTTAGTGCACATAAAATGCTTGGTCCAACAGGTGTGGGTGTACTTTATGGTAAAGCAGAAATCCTAGATCAATTAGAGCCGGTAGAATACGGTGGAGATATGATCGATTACGTGTATAAAGAAGACGCAACATGGACGGATTTACCAGTGAAGTTTGAAGCGGGGACACCGATGATTGCTGAAGCAATTGGACTCGGTGCAGCAATCGACTATTTACTCGAAGTCGGTATGGATAACATCCACGACTACGAGCAAGAACTTGTAAATTATGCTTACGAAGAAATGCAGAAAATAGACGGTATTACCATTTATGGACCAAAAGAACGCGCAGGGTTAATTACATTTAATCTTGACGGAGTGCACCCACACGATTTAGCAACAGCGCTTGATCAAGAGGGTATCGCTGTTCGTGCAGGACATCACTGTGCACAACCATTAATGAAATGGTTAGACACAAATTCAACAGCACGTGCAAGTTTCTATATTTATAATACTAAAGATGAAATAGACACATTCATTCGAGGCTTAGAGCGTACGAAGGAGTTTTTCTCATATGAATTTTAGTAATTTAGAACAGCTATATCGTTCGGTCATTATGGACCACTATAAACACCCGCGTAACAAAGGCGAATTAGATAGTGGAACGATTACCATTGATATGAACAACCCAACATGTGGAGATGAAATTCGACTCATGTTAGAAGTAAAAGATAATATAATCGACGACGTTCGTTTCGAAGGACATGGCTGTTCGATTTCGATGGCAAGCGCATCGATGATGACAGAAGCTGTTAAAGGAAAAAATGTAGAGCGTGCGTTAGAAATGGCAGATGAGTTCAGTAAGATGATGCTCGGAGAAGATTATACAATCACAGAAGACATGGGCGACATTGAAGCATTATCCGGCGTCAGCCAATTCCCTGCAAGAATTAAATGTGCGACTCTATCTTGGAAAGCACTTGAAAAAGGTGTAGAAGAATAACCGCACGGAATATGATTAGGAGTGAATAGTTATGGCAATGAGAAAAGCGCCAGATATTGGTGAATATAAATATGGTTTCCGCGATGACGACGTTTCAATCTTCCGTTCTGAACGCGGATTAACTGAAGAAATTGTTAGAGAAATTTCGAAGATGAAAGAAGAGCCAGAGTGGATGTTAGACTTCCGTCTAAAATCACTTGAGCAGTTCTATAGTAAGCCGATGCCAACATGGGGTGGAGACTTATCAGAACTTAACTTCGACGAAATTCGTTATTACGTAAAACCTTCAGAGCGTTCAGAACGTTCTTGGGACGAGGTTCCTGAAGAAATCAAACGTACGTTTGACCGTTTAGGTATTCCTGAAGCAGAGCAAAAATACTTAGCAGGTGTTTCTGCACAGTATGAATCAGAAGTTGTTTATCACAACATGGAAAAAGAACTTGAAGAAAAAGGTGTCGTATTTAAAGATACTGACGCGGCACTTAGAGAAAACGAAGAACTATTTAAAGAATACTTCGCGACAGTTGTGCCACCTTCAGACAACAAGTTCGCTGCATTAAACTCAGCGGTTTGGTCTGGTGGATCATTCATCTATGTACCACCTCACGTAAAATTAGATAGTCCGTTACAAGCATACTTCCGTATTAACTCAGAAAATATGGGACAGTTTGAGCGTACGCTAATTATTTGTGACGAAGGTTCATGGTTACACTACGTTGAAGGTTGTACTGCACCAGTTTACACAACAAACTCACTTCACGCAGCAGTTGTTGAAATTATCGTTAAGCCTAACGCATACTGCCGTTACACGACGATTCAAAACTGGGCAAACAACGTGTACAACTTAGTTACAAAACGTACATTTGCTGAAGAAAATGCAACGATGGAATGGGTAGACGGTAACATCGGGTCTAAGATTACGATGAAATACCCTGCGATTTACCTTAAAGGTGAAGGCGCAAGAGGTATGACGATGTCTATCGCACTTGCAGGTAAAGGACAACTACAAGATGCAGGGTCTAAGATGTTACACTTAGCACCGAATACTTCATCTTCTATTGTATCGAAATCGATCGCACAACACGGTGGTAAAGTAACGTACCGTGGGCTTGTACACTTCGGACGTAGAGCGGACAACGCAAAATCTACAATCGAGTGTGACACGTTAATTATGGATAAGCAATCAACGTCAGATACAATTCCTTACAACGAAGTATATAACAACAACATTTCTTTAGAGCACGAAGCGCGTGTATCTAAAGTATCAGAAGAACAATTATTCTACCTTATGAGTAGAGGTATTGGTGAAATCGAAGCGACAGAAATGATCGTAATGGGCTTCATCGAACCATTCACAAAAGAATTACCAATGGAATACGCAGTAGAGATGAACCGCCTCATCAGTTACGAAATGGAAGGTTCAATCGGATAATATTTTACTTTAACCGTCGCACGAAAGTGTGGCGGTTTTTTTATCTTATTATATTTTGTGTTCTAATACTAAAGGATGATTTTTTCACATTAAATTGACGTCTATACAAAATTAATGATAATCTCAAACTATAAAAGAAATAGGGGGGATTTAAATGGGTCAAACATGGCTTAAACTTGCAGTACTTTACTTAGTTTTCGGAATTTCTGTCGGATTATTTATGTCTTACACGATTCAATTAAACTGGGCTGCAGGACACGCACACGTTAACGTCGTTGGATGGTTAACAACACTAGGTATTGGAGCAGTATTATGTATTTACCCGCACTTAGCAAAAAACGTACTTGGTAAAGCAACGTTCTGGTTATACCATATCGGAGTTCCACTGTTCCTATTCAGTACGTTTTACGTACAAATTGATGCAAAAACAGCACACATCTTCACATTTATCGGTGGACCGATGTTCTTACTTGCAATTATTCTTTTCGGAGTGAATCTTTTCCTTAACTTAAATGAAAATACGAGTGATCTGAAACACTAAGATAACCGTATAAATTTATTTTTGTTATATTATGATAGCGTTTTTATTGTAAAAAAGAACTATAAAAATTAAACACAAACCCTGTTGCAATGATTTCAAATTTCCAAAAATTTCTATTACAATGTGAGATAATCATATTGTAGAGGTGAAGGATATGAAATTATTATTAACAGGGTTTGTTCCATTTTTAAATCATAAAATTAACCCGACAGAAGAAATTGTGAAAGCATTGGACAGTGAAACGATTAATGGGTACACGATTGAAACGAGAGTGTTGCCTGTTGACTTTAAGGCATCCGAACAAGAACTGCTAAAAGAAATCGATGAACGAAAGCCTGACGCGGTAATTATGCTCGGTCTCGCAGCTGGACGTAGTAAAATTACTCCAGAGCGAATTGCGATTAACGTAAAAGACGGCGCAAAAGACAACTCAGGTTTTGCACCAGTTGACCAACCGATTGTCGAAGGCGGTCCGGATGGATTGTTTTCAACACTTCCGATCCGCAAAATGGTAGATACGTTAAATGAATCGTATTTACCTGCAAAAATCTCTAATACGGCAGGCACATATTTATGTAATAACATGATGTACGTCGCACTACACGAAGCAAGTCGTGCGAATGACTCATTTAAAGCCGGATTCATACATCTACCAGCATCGCACGAACTTGCAATCGAGAATCCCGCATTACCAAGCATGTCGCTAGACGACCTTAAACGCACGGTTAGAATTTGTATAGAGGCGTTGTAAGCGGTGGGGATTCGTGCCGGTTTTTCATCTTTATTAACAAAAAAACGTTGAAAGTGTTAAATATATTAGGATAATTAACAAAAACGCAGAATCTCGCACCGTTTTTGTTAGATAAAAAGATATAATTAACAAAAACCGGCTCGACGACCCGAAATTTGTTAAATATATCCGGATATCTAACAGAATCCCGAAATTTTTGTTAAATATAATTTTGAGAAATGGTGTTTAAGCTGTTTTAGGATAAAAAGACACAATCAACCTGCGAAAACAAACTCAAAACCAGGTTTTTCATCTTTATTAACAAAAAAACGTTGAAAGTGTTAAATATATTAGGATAATTAACAAAAACGCAGAATCTTGCACCGTTTTTGTTAGATAAAAAGATATAATTAACAAAAACCGGCTCGACGACCCGAAATTTGTTAAATATATCCGGATATCTAACAAAATCCCGAAATTTTTGTTAAATATAATTTTGAGAAATGGTGTTTAAGCTGTTTTAGGATAAAAAGACACTCTCAAACCCGCACAATCAAACTCACCATCAGGTTTTTCATCCTTAACACCAAAAAAGCGAACGCCCCGATCAATAAATCAGGCGTTCGCTTCTTTTTTTGATTGTTTTGATGATGCGATTGTATTGAACACTGTGATTCCAAGTATGAGTGCAATCCCGACGACTTGGAATAGTTCTAATACGTCGCCGAGTACGATTACTGTTGTTAACACGGCCATCACGGGTTCGAGTAGTCCTAGAATTCCCGCTTCTTGTGAAGTGATATATTTTAAACTTCCAATATAGAGTAAGAATGCGAGTGTCGTTCCAATTAATATCGAGAATAATAATATACTAATCTCAAATGCCGACCAGTCGTAACCAAAATCTAATGACCAGATCGGTGTTTTAAAGTTTAATAGTATTCCACCGACGAGCATTGAGCCGCCGACGAGTTCTAACGGGTGCATTCTAAGTAGTAAGTACCCCGCGTGTACTGTGTAGTACGCGAGCGCGACACCAGATAAAATACCCCAAAATAACGCGAGTGGTGATACGATTAGTTGAGTGAGATTACCATTTGTTGCGATTAAAACGACTCCGACGATCATAAAGAGAATGACGAGTACTTCTTTGTAAGTGAAATTTATATATTTCTTAAAGACGTAATATAAAATAATATAAATCGGTCCGGTACATTGTAGCACTGTCGCAATCGCAGCATTCCCGTATCCAATCGTTGCTGTAAATGAATATTGAACGAGCGTCATACCGAAAATACTATATATAACGAAGCGAGTGACTAAATATTTGTCCCATACCGTCGTACTCTTCTTTTTAAAAACAATTAAAAAGAATAAAACGAGTATAATACCACTGATTAAAAGCCTTGCTGTCACGTACCAATCGACATTCACAGGTGTGTTTCTAAATAACCAGTCGGTCGCGGTACCACCGATTCCCCAAAGGCTTGCGCCGAGTATAACTGAAATCAGCCCAAACACTCTTTTATCTGAAGCCATCGTATCACCATCTTTCATATTGATATACTATTGTACTCAATATAATTATGGAATACTAGATACATTTTTCTTGTTACATTCTCTTAACGACTTATAGTATTTAAATAAAAAGTTTTGAGATGGTTTTTCTACTACATATAAAATACAATGCGCGAGTAACACTGAAATGATGACCGGAATTATGATCCATATTTCATGCGTTAAACCGTAATCTTCCATGACGTGAATGAGCGCATATCCGATATTTTGGTGAATTAAATATAACGGGTACGAAATACTTCCTAAATAAAGCAGCAATTTATTATTTAAAATCTTCAATTTATCGTTTAAAACTAAGGCGAAAATCGATATAAAACTCACTGTAAATAATCCATTCACGACACCTTCGAAGATAAAGTCATACATAACGGCTACGATAATGACAGCCCCGTATTTCAACTGCATGCCTTTTATCCAAATTTCGTGCAGCATAATCCCAATGACGAACAACTGAATATAGTTTGCTGTAGAAAATCTCTCAACAAATTGTGCAGAATCAGTACTCATAATTAGGCTGTAAAGTTGTATCGCCATACCTACGCTGAGCATCGTCACAACTACGGGCATGACTTTTTCTTTATCAATAAGTATGATGAGCGCCATCATCATATAAAACGTAAATTCGACGCGAAGCGACCAGTACGATCCGTCAATATTACGAATACCTATAAATTCTTGAACCATCGTCATATTTACAAACATTTCTTGAATCGTTCGTTGAATGTCAATTGACGATGCGCTTAATACGATAAAAGTAATGACTACAGCTGCAATGTATGCCGGATACAAACGGAACGCTCGTTTAATTAAAAAATCACTTGCAGATCGTCCGCGACTAACTGACATAAAAATCACAAAGCCACTGATGATGAAAAATAGCTGTACACCGTAGTGCCCGAAACTAAATAATTCAGTATTATAATCACTTGCTACGTGTCCAAATCGTCTGTCATAGTGAAATGTATAATGATATAACACGACGAGAAGAGCAGCGATTCCTCGTAGTGCGTCAATTTCAGTAATGCGTTTTTTATTCATACAATCATCCTATTTTTAAGGTTGTATTTCCATTAGCCGTATAATCGACACGATAAACGTTTCAGAAAACATTTAATAATTGTAAACGTATCGTAATATGTGATGTTTAAAAATCTCCAAAAAAGGAATAGTATAAAAAACAGTAAAGAGGGGATATTATGGCAAACAATTTAACAGAGTGGTACGACAAAGCGTTATCAGCTGAAGAGATGCGTCAACAGTTTACGGATTTAAAAGAAGGATTCGATAATATTTACGATAATTTTAGCGTAAAAGAAGATGAGCATAAAGACGAGTTACAAGAAAAGAACTTTAAAGTGCTCGGTATTATCGAGCCGTGGTGTGCGCATTGTATGTTAAATACACCAATTTTACTTCGACTCACTGAAGCGTATGACTTTGAAGCGAAGTTTGTATTAAGAGATGAAAACCTCAATCTCATGGAGCAATATCAAACAAACGGTAAAAACATCATTCCAATTTACGTTGTTTTAGATGAAAATAATAATGAGATTGGAAAATGGGGACCATTTGCACCAGAAGTGAAGAAAACTTCAGACGAAGCGAAAAAGCATATCCCAAGTAAAGATGACCCAACTTACGATGAGAAGTTTAAAAAGGTCATCGGTGAACTTAGAGAACAGTTTAAATCTGATGAGGCGCTATGGGAAGCGGCATATAAAGATATTCAAAAAACATTATTAGACGCTTAAAATAAACGAAGTCAGATTCTTATTTAAGAATCTGACTTTTTTCATTTCGTATCGTCTTGTATGCCTAAAAATTGAAGTTTTTCGTTAAATAAAAATGGATAAGATAAAAATCCAACTAAAATTGAAGATAGTGCAGCTGCGTTTAATATAAGAAACAGAATGAGTAATTGATACATCACTGCTTCCATCGGATCTCCACCACCGATAATTAACCCACTCATCATACCTGGGAGTTGTACAAGACCAACAGTTTTTTGAGATTCAATCGTCGGAATCATACTCGTTTTAATTGCGGATTTTAACGTGTGGTGAACCGCTTCTTTCGGTGTCCCGCCAAAAGATAAAATTAACTCGATTGTTTCTTCGTTATGACTGAGTTCAGATTTAAATCGGTCTAAAAATAATAAAGATAAAACCATACAGTTTCCGATAATCATTCCGGAAATTGGGATGACGTATTGTGCTTCGAACGGGATGATTTTAAATAATAGTAATGTCCCCATTGAAAATAGTTCGACAAACACAAGTGTCACGATAATAATGATCTTTATATGCGGAATACCTTTACCTTTTTTAACGATATTTTGACTCGCTGCTGCGATAATTAAAACAATCATTAACAACATAAAAATCGTACTCTTACTATCGAACACGAATTGTAAAATATACCCGATAATAATTAGCTGGATTGTCGCTCGTATTGAAGCAATAATAATATCCTTTTCTAGACCGAGCTTTAAAACGACAGCGAGTATAATAGGGATGATTACAAACACTAATGTGAGCGCTAAACTTGTAAACGACATTTAAAATTCCCCCTCTAAAAATTGTTTTAAAGCATCAGTTTTAGGATGAGCGAACTGTTCAATTGGTCCAAACTCAATTAACTCGCCCTTTCTTAAATACCAAAAGTCATCGGACACACGCTTTGCTTGTGAGAGATTATGCGTCACCCAAATAATTGTTAAATCAAACTCTTTTTGATTTTTTACGATTAGTCGTTCGATTTCTCGAGCGACAGTCACATCGACACTCGCCGTGATTTCATCGAGAAGTAAGATATCAGGATTATTTACGAGCGTACGTGCTAGTGCGACACGACTCTTTTCACCACCAGATAATTTACGAACGGGTCGGTCGATGAAGTCTTTTGTTAAATCGACTTTTTCTAGAAATTCAATTGCTTCATCTTTAGAAAATGCCTCGTTAAATAAATCTTTTGGAAATTTTAAGTTGTCATATACAGTGCCTTCAAGCATGGGTGACGACTGAAATGCAAATCCAACATTACGTCGTAACTTAATAATATCCATTGCTTTAATGTTTTCTTCTCCAATATATATGTCGCCATTAGTTGGAGATAAAAGACCGTTAATATGTTTTAATGTCGTTGATTTCCCAGCGCCACTTGGTCCGATTAATGTTGTAATACGATTCTTTTTAAACGTTCCGGAAATGTTTTTTAAAATATGTTTATGAGATACGTCTTTAAACGAAATAGACATCATCATTCTCCTTTAGTTTCTATTTTCAAATAAAAATAGTTTCTGTGGTAAAATAAATCTAGGTGATACTATGATTTATATCGGATTAACTGGATGGGGCTATCACGATTCAATTTATACTGATGTCACAAAAGTGAATCAAAAACTTGAGACATACGCCGGTACATTTCCAGTCGTTGAAGTCGATTCGACATATTATGCAATATTACAACAATCGACGATTGAAAAGTGGTGCCGTGAAACACCAGAAGATTTTAAGTTTATCGTCAAAACACACCAGTTTATGACAGGTCATGGTGACTTTAGAACATCTTATTCAAACATAAATGAATTATATAAAGACTATAAAGAAATGTTACAACCTATGGTGAATCATGGCAAACTTGCTTATATATTAATGCAGTTTCCACCTTGGTATGAATGCAATGAGAAAAACATTAACTACGTTCGACTCGCTAAAAAGATGCTTCACCCGTTAAAAGTTGCGGTTGAATTTCGTCATGCGTCTTGGTTTACTGATGACAAAAAAGAACAAACGCTACAATTTCTCCACGATAATCGTCTCATCCATACGATTGTCGATGCCCCTCAAATTGTTGAGGGGACGGTTCCATTTGTCAGTCGTGTGACTGATGATATCGGGTTTATTCGTCTTCACGGTAGAAATGCACACGGATGGATGCAGATGAACCGAACGAGAGAAGAGTGGCGAAATGTGCGTTACTTATATAATTATAACCGAGAAGAACTTGAAGCACTGAAAAAACATATAGAAATTTTATCGTTTAAAACAAAAGATATTTACGTTATTTTCAACAATAACTCTGGTGGACATGCTGCCGGGAACGCAGAAACCTTAATCGATATGCTCGGTATTAAATATAAAACTCTCGCTCCAAAACAACTCAAACTATTTTAAAGTAAAGGAGGATAATCATGATCTTAACAATAATTATATTAATATGTATCGGATTATTCTCCTCAATTTTAGGTGCACTCGTCGGAATGGGTGGTGGGGTCATCATCGTTCCAGCACTCGTATTTTTCGGTATTAAACTCGGTATGATCGAAGGTATGACACCGCAACTTGCGATCGGAACGTCGAGTATGATTTTAGTCATTACGGGATTCTCTGCGATGGTTCAGTATAACAAAAGTAACCAAGTTGACAGATATAGCGGCTCTATTTTTTTAATCGGTCTCGTACCTGGTGCGTTCGTCGGATCATATGCGAGCGCGTCTTTAACTCTAGATTCATTTAATTTATACTTCGGATCATTTTTAATCATCATTAGTATTATACTGATGGTGCGAGATAAAATACCGCCTTTAAAAGTGTTTCAAAACCCTAAATACTTAAGACCGCATATCGATGCTGATGGGGTTGTTCATCAGTATGGATTCCCGGTATGGATTGCGGTAGCGATCACTTTCTTAGTTGGATTTACCACAGGGTTATTTGGAATCGGTGGGGGCGTACTGATGACGCCGTTAATGATTATCGTCTTTAGAATTCCACCGACGATTGCGATCGGAACGTCGATGATGTTAATATTCTTTTCGAGTTTTTCAAGTGCAATCGGGCACGCATTACAATCTCACGTTCAATATTTCTCGCTTATATTTTTAGCGGTGAGTTCGTATTTTGGAGCGAGAATTGGTGTAAAGTTAGCCAGTCGATTTACGAGTGATGGTTTAGTCAAAATACTTCGCACAGTGCTACTGTTAATCGGTTTATATTTAATTTTAGAAGCGATACTTTAAAGGAAAGTGTGTTGTTATGAAAAAGCAAATTCGCATTTACCATACGAATGATATCCATAGTCATTTTGATAATTATCATGCGATTGTCGAGTACATAAAACCGCGTAAAGATGAAAATACACTTTACGTTGATATCGGAGATCACGTCGATAGAAGTCATCCGTATACAGAAGCTACGATTGGTAGAGGTAACGTCGAACGTCTAAATGACGCACTCTGTGACGTCGCAACGATCGGTAACAACGAAGGTATAACGTTAACTAAAAGTGAATTAAAAAATTTATATAATGAAGCGGATTTCGAAGTGATTTGTGCGAATCTTCGCGATGAACATGGGTTATTATTCCCACCGTACACGATTAAAAGAATCGGCGATATCCGTATTGGCTTTATTGCCGCAACTGTTGAGTTTACACCGTTTTATAAAGCACTCGCGTTAGATGTTGAAGGCGCGTTTTATTACATTAAAGAATACTTAAAAGAAATGAAACGTCACTGTGACGCCGTTGTGATGTTGTCACACTTAGGTAAATATGACGACGAGAGACTTGCAGAAGAATGTCCAGAAATTGATGTAATTATCGGTGGACATACGCATCACACACTCCCAGAAAATTATAAAGTAAACAAGACGACGTTAACTGCAGCCGGACGATTCGGAGAGTATTTCGGTTGTGTCGATTTAGAATTTACGGATTATAATTTAACAGACGTTTCAACGCGTTTAATTGAAACGGATCTATTATCAAACCGCTACGACGAATTTTATGACGTCGGAAAAGAGATGCTAAATACAACTGTAAAGCACGATGTACTAGCAATTGAACGGACACTATATACGATGAACTGGTTTACGTACACGTTATTACAGATGATTCAAAAGTATACACAGACTGACATTTCTATCATTCACGCAGGGTTAATCGCTGCAGAATTTAGAGGCGGGGAAATGACGAAATACCACGTTCATAAAGTATTACCCCATGCTATTAATCTAATTAAAGTAGAGATGACAGGGCGCGACTTAAAAGATATGTACTATACGGCAAGCGCTCAAGAATATAAAGATGAAATTATAAAAGGACTCGGTTTTAGAGGCGACGTGATGGGTGTGTTTTTAATTGATGGATTATCAGTCGTTGAAAGCAGACGTGAATTTTACGTGAACGGTGAACTAGTAGAAGATGAAAACATATATGAAGTTGGGACGCTCGACATGTATTCATTTGGTCGATTCTTCCCACACTTTAATTCGTTAAATAAGACGTATTACATTCCAGAATTTTTAAGAGATATCGTCGACATTTATAAAGATGATTTAATAATTTCAAAAGAATTTTGACTTTTTAAAACATAAAGTCTATAATGAAATGCAATTCGAAAATAAAGCAATTAAATACAAGTAGAGGTGCACATGACACTGGTAAAAGTTGGAGTAGCCATACTGTGAAGACTTTGAAGAGGGATTGTGCCGAAATGGTAAAGCTGGACACTTTGCTGTTGGGACTTCGTTTAATAGATGAAGTACTGTCATGATTATCATGGTGCGCTACATTTGTTAAACACAAGTGGAAAGCACTTGTGTTTTTTTGTTATATAAGATTAGGAGTAGATTTGAATGGATTTAATTTTAAACTGGACGTATATTTCACTTATCCCACCACTCATTACGTTAATACTCGTCCTATTAACGCGACGTGTAGATTTAAGTTTAGGTGTTGGGATCATTACTTCAGCAATTGTCATAACACAAGGTAACGTCGGAGAAATGGTTGCTAAGATTTGGCAAACGTTTATCGATTTAATTATCGAAGACGGCTGGTTAAATACGTGGAGTGCGTATATTTTAATCTTCTTAGCATTACTTGGGATTATGAGTGCATTTATGAGTATGTCAGGCGGAGCGAGAGCATTTACGAGCTACGCGATGACAAAAGTTAAAACGCGTACTGGAGCACTTTTATTAAGCGGTATACTCGGCATTATTATTTTTATTGATGACTATTTTAGTGCGATTATTACACCTCAAGTATCTAAGCCGTTAACGGACAAATATAAAGTATCACGCGCGAAACTTGCGTACGTTGTCGACACGACAGCATCCCCAATTGCAGTGATCATGCCAGTATCGAGCTGGGGTGCAACAATTATGGGGCTGACTGCGCCACTACTTATCGCAGCAGGACTCAGTCACATCACACCGTTCGAAGCGTTTTTATATATGATTCCACTAAACTTTTATAGTTTAAGTGCAATTATTTTAATGTTTATCGTCATCCTTACAAATTTTGATATATTCGGTATGAAACGTGAAGAGTCACGTGCTATAAACGACGGAATATTATACGATAAAAAGGTTGAAGACGATGAATTACAAGTCGCGTATCACTCATCTAAAAGCGCGTTAATTGTTCCACTTGTTGGTCTAGTAGCGGGTGTACTTATTGGAATGATTTACACAGGGATAAAAGAAAGTGGATCATTAAATCCAATCGTCATTCTCGAAAATAACTCGATTACGCATTCATTAATTTTTGGTGGTATCATCGGGGTTGTTTTATCGTTAATTTACTATTATAAATTCACTAAGCAAGATGAAAACTTCTCAAGTCGCGACACGTGGATTGGATTTAAAACAGGGCTTCAAGCGATGATTGGCCCGATTATCGTGTTAATACTTGCATGGATGACAGGTGAACTAATAAGTGAACTAGGGACTGGTGAATTACTCGGTCAAATGGTGAAAGATTCGAATATTTCAGCAGCATTCCTACCGGCAATCGTGTTTGTCGTTGCATGTATCATGGCATTAACAACAGGTACATCTTGGGGATCATTTGGTATACTCGTTCCGATTGCAGGAAATATTATCATTACGTTAGAAGTACCTGAACTATTACTCGCATCAATCGCAGCAGTACTTGCGGGTGGTGTGTTCGGGGACCACTGTTCACCGATTTCAGATTCGACGATACTTTCAAGTACAGGATCTGGATCTGACCATATCGTCCACGTCATGACGCAAATACCATATGCAGTAATTGCAGCCGTTGTTTCATTAGTATCATTTGTAGTCGTTGGGTTTACAACTTCAACTGGATTAGGATTACTCGTGATGATCGGGTTATTCATCGCATTAACACTCGTTATTAAACTCGTGTATACACCGATTCAAGCTAAAAGATAATAGTGAAATTATTCACTTACGATATAAGTATACTCGCTCTTCAAAGTTGTGTTATTATAAAATCAAATACACCACAAAGGTAGGGATTCGAGTGGCAACAAAGAACGAGGAGATTTTAAGAAAACCTGAATGGCTTAAAATTAAATTAAATACAAATGAGAACTATATCGGTCTCAAAAAAATGATGCGTGCAGAAAATTTACATACAGTGTGTGAAGAGGCGCGTTGTCCAAACATCCACGAATGTTGGGCGGAGCGTCGTACAGCAACATTTATGATTTTAGGATCTGTATGTACGAGAGCGTGTCGTTTCTGTGCAATTAAAACTGGGCTTCCAAGTGAAGTAGACTGGGACGAGCCAAGACGTATTGCAGAATCAGTTCAAAAAATGGATTTAAAGCACTGTGTAATAACTACAGTTGCACGTGATGATTTACGTGACGGTGGTGCGAAAGTTTACGCTGAAACAATCCGTAAAGTACGTGAAGTGAACCCATATACGACAGTAGAAGTACTACCTTTTGATTTTAACGGTAACAAAGAAAACATTAAAATTTTAATGGATGCAAAACCAGACATTTTAAACCATAATATTGAGACGGTCGAACGTTTAACAAAGCGTGTACGTGCAAAAGCAACATACCGTCGTTCATTAGAAATGCTCAGATATTGTAAAGAGCTTCAACCGGATATCCCGACGAAATCATCGATCATGATTGGTCTCGGTGAGACGCATGAAGAAATTTTACAAACGATGGATGACCTTCTAGAGCACGGTGTTGATATTTTAACAATCGGTCAATATCTACAACCGACACGTAAACACTTAACAGTGAAAAAGTATTATACGCCGCTCGAGTTCGGTAAGCTACGTAAAATCGCAATGGAAAAAGGTTTTAAACATTGCCAAGCTGGACCGATGGTACGTTCAAGCTACCATGCTGATGAGCAAGTAAATGCAGCAGCACGTCGCCGTCAAGAAGAAGGAGACAGAATTCGTCAAGGTGAATAAAATAACGACAGTCGGTCACATGCATTTTGAACTGATCAAAGAGTACCGAGATGCATTTGACGAAGAGCAGTTTAAAGAAAAATATAGCGACGTTTTAAATAAATACGATTATATCGTCGGAGATATCGGTTATGAAAAACTACGTCTCGTCGGATTTTATAGAGACGATAAGAAAAAAGTAGAATTCGATAAGCGCTATAGTTTAATTCAAGATTATTTACTCGAGTATTGTAATTTTGGATGTGCGTATTTTATCTTACGCAAAATTACTAAAGAAGAACAAAAAGAACTCGGTTTAAAACCAGAAGAAAAGCCTTCAGAATAACATTTCTGAAGGCTTTTAATAATCCATGAACCAGCCGGGTGATATAATATCTTTTAAAAATTCGATGACTTCATCGGCTTGGTCATCAGAAAACTGAAGAGCGTGTGCAATATACCCCGGTTCGTTTAAGTCATCAGTACCAACGATACTAAACGTATTATTTTGCATATTTAACACTAAACTTTTCCCGAAGAATTTAGACGTTTGTATAATCGCAAGGTCATAACGCCCAAAGTCACCGGCAAAGCCGACGTATCGTGCGTTCGGTGTTTCATTATCATCGTATAAGTAATGTTTTAACATAGTTCCCTCCATAAAGGACTTTCTATTTATGATATTATAGATGTATTAGTAATTAAATTAAAGGAGTTTACTATGTTATTTGTAGACAAGAATTTAATATTAAAACGTTTAGACTACATTAAAGGGTTAACAGAAGAGATTGACACGGATAATTCACTCGCATTAGAGCGCGTGTGTGAGATGTTAATTGAAGCGTCTGTCGACGTTGGAAACATGATTATCGATGGATTTGTGTTACGCGATCCAGGAAACTATTTAGACGTAATGGATATTATGAAAACAGAAGGTGTAATTCCAGAAGACGATTTTACAAAATTTGAAGAAACGTTTAAATTTAGAAATGTTCTCGTACGTGAATATGAAGACGTGGACCATGAGGCAATGAGAAAAGTATTTAAGGATAATTTATCTGCATATGCCAACTTTAAAGAAAACGTCTTACATTTCTTTGAAACAGATCCTCAAGCAGTGACTGCATTTATGGGGGATCAACATGTATAAAGGGTATTTAATCGACCTAGACGGTACGATGTTTAATGGAGACGAGCGTATCGAAGGGGCGGCAGATTTTATTCATCGCTTAAATGATGCTAAAATTCCGTATATGTTTGTGACGAATAGTGGTGCACGAACACCGGAAGAGACGCTTAAAAAGTTTAAGTCACATGGCATCGAGACGTCCATTGAACATATTTACACGTCAGCACTCGCTGCTGTCGACTACGTAAAAGAAAATGATAAAACAAATATTTACGCCGTTGGATCAGATTCATTTAAAGAAACTTTAATGAACAATGAGTTAACACTTGTTGATTATCATGCAGATGCTGTATTATTCTCATATGACACTCATATCAATTATGAAAAGTACGTGAACGCTGTACAAAACGTGTTAGAAGGTGCAGAGTTAATTTTAACGAATCCAGATAAAGTGATTCGTCATAAAGATAAGTTTATACCGGGCAACGGATCCCTCGCTTCCGTCGTAGTAAGCGCGACAGGAGTAGAGCCTATCGTTGTCGGGAAACCAAACGCATATATTTTACAAAAAGCACTTGAAAAAATCGGTGTCGATCAAAAAGGCGTCGCAATGATTGGTGATAATTACGACACAGATATCATGACAGGCATCCAAGGTAGTATTGACACGATTCACGTCAATACAGGAGTTCATCGTACTGAAGATGTCATGAAAAAAGAAGTGCCTCCAACTCATGCAGTAGAAAACTTACTAGATTGGGCACTTTAAAATTAAAGGAGATTTCTATGAAAACGAAAGATCTTGTACTTTGTGCAGTATTCGTCGCACTCGTAGCAATCAGTGCGATGATTACAATTCCAATCGGACCCGTTCCGATAACACTTCAAACGCCTATGGTCATTTTAACAGGCGCACTACTCGGTAGTCGTCTTGGGGTAATGACGATGGTCGTATACTTAATCGCTGGACTTATCGGGATTCCAGTATTTGCTGGTGGCTCTGGTGGATTCGGATCATTACTATCACCAAGTTTTGGTTTCGTCATCGGATTTATACCACTCGCATACTTTGCAGGACTCGGTAACCGTGAAGGACAGTCTGTACTAAAAGCAATACTTACAACAGCAGTTGGCATGGTGATCTTATTCACATTCGGATTCTTATACTTCTACTTCATCATGAACAACGTATTAGAATCACCAAAAGGACTCGCAGAATCAATCATGCTAACAGTTGCGCCTTTCATAGTGAAAGACTTAATCGTAACAGTCGTGACAGTGTTATTTGCACAAACACTCGTCAGACGTGGTATTACAGCGCACGCTTAAAAGATGAAACACTTCCTAGCTGATGTTAGGAAGTGTATTTTTATAGGTTTTTTTATCATTAATTAACAAAAAAATGGTGAAAGTGTTAAATATATCAAGATAATTAACAAAAAATCAGAATTCAGGGTCGTTTTTGTTAGATAAAAAAATATAATTAACAAAAAACGGGTCGCCGACTCGAAATTTGTTAAATAAATCCGGATATCTAACAAAATCACGATATTTTTGTTAGATATAATTATGAGAAGTAGTTTTATTACTGTTTTTAGATAAAAAGATATAAACAGCTCGATGGAAATCCAATCTAAACCAGGTTTTTCATCTTAATTAACATAAAAATGGTGGAATTGTTAAATATATCAAGATAATTAACAAAAACCCGGAATTCAGTGTCGTTTTTGTTAGATAAAAAATTATAATGAACAAAAAACGGGGCGCCGACTCGAAATTTGTTAAATAAATCGAGATATCTAACAGAATCACGATATTTTTGTTAGATATAATTATGAGAAGTTGTTTTATTACTGTTTAGGAATAAAAAGACACAAACTGCCTCCCGGAAATCCGATCTAAACCAGGTTTTTCAACTTAATTAACATAAAAATGGTGAAAGTGTTAAATATATCAAGATAATTAACAAAAACCCGGAATTCAGTGTCGTTTTTGTTAGATAAAAAATTATAATGAACAAAAAAACAGGGCGACGACCCGAAATTTGTTAAATAAATCGAGATATCTAAGTTACGTCCATATAATTGTGTAAAATAGAAAAAAAGAGCCATCGTATTCTCTGTTATAATTCAGTTACCAACAAAAATTAACAGGGAGAGAATACAAATGACTCAACTTAATTTTACAGTAGATATGAAAAAAATTCTAGAGGATATCTCTGGAAGTAACCTTAATGAAATGACTAAGGGTCTTCTAACTTTAGTGTTAAATCAAGTGATGCAAGAAGAACGAGATGAATACATGGGTATTGGCTCATATGAAAGAAACAGTAGTCGAAAAGACTATCGTAATGGCAGTTATCGCCGAGGGTTCACAACGTTAGTTGGAAAAATTGAACTCGAAGTCCCACGAACACGTTCCGGAGAGTTTTCACCACAGGTATTTGAGAAGTGGCAAAGAAAGGACCAGGCGCTCGTGCTTTCTTTGATTGAAATGGTAGTCAGCGGTGTGTCTACGCGTAAAGTCACTAAAATTGTGGAAGAACTAGTCGGAGAAAGTGTCTCGAAATCATTCGTATCTAACGTGATGAAACGATTAGATCCAGAAATCCAAGACTTCGCGGAGCGTTCATTAACACACAATATATTTAAATATGTATCAGTAGATGCGATGTATATTAAAGTACGTGAGAATCATAGAATCGTCTCTAAAGCTGTGTATATTGCGCTCGGTATTGGTGTAGATGGTCATCGTGAAGTACTTGGGTTTAAAGTGGATGATGCTGAGAGTAAGAATCACTGGGGGCACTTTTTACGTGACTTAAAAAATCGTGGGTTAACACAACCAGAACTCATTACTTCAGATTCACATCAAGGTTTAAAGCAGGCGATTCAAGAAGAGTTCCCGGGCACACCTTGGCAAAGATGCACAGTCCATTTCTTAAGAAACATTACGAATGTAATGCCTAAAAAAGGTTCAACTGTTGCGCGTCAATTATTGAGAGAGATTTTTCATACGACAACACCCCAACATGCACGAGAAGCAAAAGAGAAGTTTTTAGACTTTGTATCAGAGGATCCAAGATTTAATCACGCGGTAGAAATTTTAGAAAGTGGATTTGACGATGCGATTCAATGTTTAATGTGTCCAGCGGCTAGACAAAAGTTTTTAAAAAGTACAAACGCACTCGAACGACTAAATAGTGAGTTAAGACGTCGTGAGCGCGTTGTTAGAGTATTTCCAAATATCGAGTCTGCATTTCGTTTAATTGGCGCACTTCTTCTTGATGCGAATGAAGCCTATAAAGAAACAAATAGAAAAGTGAGCGCATTCGTGGAAGCTAAAGAATAACAGAGAGATTTTTTATTTTACACAATATTTAAGACTTGACCGATATCTAACAGAATCACGATATTTTTGTTAGATATAATTATGAGAAGTTGTTTTATTACTATTTAGAAATAAAAAAGACACAAATTGACTCCCAGAAATCCGATCTAAACTAGGTTTTTCATCTTAATTAACAAAAAAATGGTGAAAGTGTTAAATATATGCAGATAATTAACAAAAACTCGGCATTTAGGGTCATTTTTGTTAGATATAAAATTATAATTAACAAAAAACGGGTCGCCGACTCGAAATTTGTTAAATAAATCGAGATATCTAACAAAATCACGAAATTATTGTTAAATAAAATCTTAAGAAGAGATTCAATTACTGTTTTAGGATAAAAAAACACAAACCACGCCACAAAAAAACGCTCACCGAAGTGAGCGCGTCGTCCAACACCACAAAGTCTTATTCAACACCATTTTTTTCAAACCAATTTGTGATTGGTTTTAATTGGACGTAACCGTCTTGAATGACTTCGTCGTTGATTGTGACGAGTGGATAAAATAACTCGTCGTTGTTGATTTGTTCTATTAACTCTTCGTCGTAGTCTGAAAAGTTTTCGTCGCGGTCGATGTCGATGTAGTTTACACGAATGTCCGCGTCTGGATATTTTTTACTGAATAATGCTTCTAACCACTGATACGTATCTTTTGAACTCGGTGCGTTTACACAGCTCGCGCAAATGACGTCTCTTCCGTAGACATTTACTGAATAGCTCATATACGAATCCTCCTATATACCGATAGATTTTTATCGTTTAATCTATTATAATATATTTACAGAGTGATTTCTCTATAAACGTTTTTGGAGTGATATATATGGCAACAACAAAAGACACTATGTATGAACAAGTTGATGCGGTTTTAGATAAATTACGTCCGTTCTTATTAAGAGATGGCGGAGACGTTGAACTCGTTGACGTTGAAGATGGCGTCGTTATGTTACGTTTACTCGGTGCATGTGGTACATGCCCAAGTTCAACGATTACACTTAAAGCGGGTATCGAACGCGCATTACTAGAAGAAGTACCTGGTTTCGTTGAAATTGAACAAGTATTCTAAAACTAGAGAGTCAATTCTCTAGTTTTTATTTTTATGGTGATCATATGAAACTCGTAGAATTTTGCCGATCAAACATTGAAAAAACGTCTAAACACACCTACGAACACTTAATGGATAAAGACGACGTGGACGTTATGGATTACGAATGCACGAATGATTGTGGTGTATGTAGTCGGACTGCGTTTTGTATCGTAGAAGGAAAACGCGTTGCGGCAAAGACAGATGAACAACTACTCGTTCGTGTATTAGAACAATTAAAAAAAGATGACGAGCCAGATATTTTTGATTATATCAAAGATTCATTATAATAAAGATAAGTGAATCAGAGAGGTGACAAAAATGAGTCGAGTGACATTAACAAAAGCTGCTGCAGATAAAGTAAGAACGATGTTAGAAGATAATAACATGCAAGACGGCTATTTACGTTTTAAAGTTGAGGGTGGCGGTTGTACGGGTCTAACGTATGGTATGGCTGCTGAAGAAGAACCTACTGAGCGTGATTTAGTATTTACACATCACGGAGTGAGCGTGTTAGTGGATAAGTTTGATATCGGTGTCGTGGATGGTACGACAATCGATTTTAAAGAGTCGTTACTCGGTGGTGGATTCACGATTGATAACCCTCTAGCGAGCGTTGCATGTGGATGCGGAGCATCATTTAGAACAAAAACAAATAAAGGCACTCCAGAACAATGTTAAATTGTTAGGGAATGCTTGAAATATATGCTTGGAAACGCTAATATTATGTTATATATATTAGCGTTTTTATATTATAAAAATTTAGGAGATGTAGTGATGAGTTTCGAAAGAAAGAAAATTGTAATCCTCGGTGGAGGATACGCAGGTCTTAGCGCATTAGTTGGTCTTCAAAAAGAATTAGGTTTATCTGAAGCAGATATTACTTTAATCAATAAAAATGAGTACCACTACGAAGCAACATGGTTACATGAAACAGCTGCAGGTACGATTAACTGGGAAGACGGCGTTTACCCAATTAATAAAGTTGTAGACAACATGAAAACAAACTTCGTTGTTGCTGAAGTAACAAAAATCGATAAAGACAGCCAAGTAGTTGAAACGACAAAAGGAAATGTCGAGTATGACATTTTAATCGTTGCATTAGGTTTCGAATCAGAAACATTCGGAATTGAAGGAATGGCTGAACATGCCGAATCAATTACGAGCCCACAAACTGCACTTAAAGCACGTGCATTAGTTGAAAAGAACTTCAACAACTACTTAGAGTCTAAAGATAAAAATGACTTAGCAATCGTAGTTGGTGGTGCAGGATTCACAGGTATTGAGTACCTCGGTGAATTAGTAGATTCACTTCCAATCTTATGTGACAACTTAGATATTAACTACGACGACGTAAGCATTACGTGTGTAGAAGCAATGCCTTCAATGTTACCGATGTTCAGTGAAGATCTCAGCGGTTACGCTAAAAAGTACTTAGAAAGTAAAGGCGTTAAGTTCTTACTCGGAACACCAATCGTTGCTGCAAACGAAGAAGGATTCGTCGTTAAAATTAACGATAAAGAAGAAACAGTTAAAGCAAACAACAGAATCTGGACTGCAGGGGTTCGTGGTAACAAGTTAATGGAAGAAAACTTCGACGGCGTTATGCGCGGTAGAATCATCGTTAAAGATGACTTAACAATTGAAGGATACGACAACGTATACGCAATCGGTGACGTTTCAGCGGTTATGAACGGAACAGGCGAAAACGCACGTCCATATCCAACGACAGCACAAATTGCGATGCAACTTGGTGAACACACTGCAAAAATTATCTCTGCAAAATTACGTGGTAAAAAAGTTGAACCATTCGTATATGACGACAAAGGAACAGTTTGTTCATTAGGTGCTAAAAACGGTATCGGTGTCGTTTATGGTAAAGAAATTAAAGGTAAATCAGCTGCATTTATGAAGAAAGTAATCGATACACGTGCAGTCGCTAAAATTGGTGGACCAGTACTAGGATTCACAAAAGGTAAATTCTTGTAAGAAAATTTTAAGCATGAGTATTGATCATACTCATGCTTTTTTAATAGAGGTGTCACGGTGAATATCGTTCAAGTATTTATATCTATCATTTTATATTTCGTACTCTTTTACGGTATTAGTTTTATATTAAATATGATTTTAAAAATGACGTGGATTATGGCAGTTGTTTATCCTGTAATCGTTGTTTTAATCATCGACAGAATTGATACTGTAGAGTACATAAAATCGCCAAACACTGCATTTAAAGAAGCGTGGAGTAATATTATTAACGTCCAAATTTTTGACGTAATTATATTATTAAGTGGTTTTATCGGTATTATATTAGCCGGATTAACAATACGCTACTTACGTAAGCTTGGCTATCAAATGTTCTAGGAGTGAGTATATGAAGTACAATTTTGAAAGTAATTTAAACGACAACAACAAAGCAATCGTCATCGGTGTAAAAGAAGACTTTGAAAACGACTCAAACTTCGAAGAACTCGATGCATTATTTAATGGGAACTTTAAATCATATATTGATGCTGGAGTCATCCAGTCAAAATTCAAAAAAATCGAATCATCGAGTGCAGTGTTACAAACAAACGTAAGAAAAGTATATACAGTTGGTCTCGGTAAATCTGAAGACTTAACACAATTAAAGCTTCAAGAAGCGTTCGGTACAGTATTACAAGCACTTAAAAAAGATAAAGTAACAGATGCGTATCTATACGTTGACTCATTTAGTTCAGACGACGATTTTTTATACGACGTCGGCTTAATGGGTGAAATTAGTGTATACGAGCCGTTCAACTATAAAAAAGATTTTAAACCTTATGAGTTAACGTTATCTTTTAATAAAGAGGTAAACGAAGACAAACTGAAAGAAGGTCAACAAGCTGGAGAGGCGATGAACTTCAGTCGTAACTTAAGTGAAATGCCTCCAAACGTACTGTATCCAGAATCACTTGTCGAGTTAATTGAAAAAGAATTTTCTGGAAAAGACAACGTTACAATTTCAGTAAAAGACGACAAAACACTTAAAGAAGAAGGCTATGGTCTCCTTCATTCAGTCGGTGACGGTTCTGAGAGAAAACCAAGACTCGTTACGATTGAGTATAAAAATAGTGATAAAGCGCCTGTTGCACTTGTCGGTAAAGGAATCACTTACGATTCAGGTGGTTATTCATTAAAACCACGTACAGGCATGGTGTCGATGAAATACGATATGAGTGGAGCAGCAAACGTACTTGGTATGATGAAGACACTCGTCGATCAAAAACGTGCAGTAAATGTTGTAGCAGTACTTGCGCTCGCTGAAAATATGGTAAAAGGCAATGCAAACCGTCCAGATGACGTCGTCATCGCTAAAAACGGGTTAAGCGTTGAAATTACAAATACAGATGCAGAAGGACGTCTCGTTCTTGGGGATGCTGTTACTGAAGCAATTACACATAAACCAGTCGTAATTATGGACTTTGCGACACTCACTGGAGCTGTAATCGGAGCACTTGGAGAGTCACGTACAGGTTTATTTACAAATCAAAGTAGACAATACTTAGAAGACGTTTTAAAATCATCAGAAAAAGTCGGTGAAAAGTTATGGCACTTACCGATGGATGAATCCGATGAAGCGGCAGTAAAAGATACACAAGTTGCAGATATTTTAAACAGTAACTTACGTCCATACGGTGGAGCTTCGTTTGCAGCGGCATTTATTAATCAGTTTACTGAAGATTATCCGTGGTTACACTTTGATATCGCTGGTACATCGCAGTTTGCAAAACAAAATGCATATGGTCCAAAAGCTGCGAGTGGTGTGATGATCCGTACAGTCGTTGACTACATTTTAGACGGTTCTATGTATGACTAATTTACTAGAAGCATTTAACATCGAAATCATTGAGTTAAATAAGAAACGTGCGGTCATTGAAGTCGATATTACTGAAGCAATGCACCAACCATTTGGTATCGTACACGGTGGTATGAATGCTGTCTTAATCGAAACAGCAGCGTCACTTGGTGGTACTGAAAACGTTGAAGAAGGATATGCAGCTGGCGTTGAAATCAACGTCAACCATATTCGACCTGTATCATCAGGTAAACTGACAACAACAGCAGTACCAGTTCATATCGGTAGAACAACACAAGTTTGGACAGCAGAAATTACAAACGATGAAGGAAAAATCACAGCAGTTGGACGAATGACTTTGACGAATATGAAGTAAACTTATACCTCTCTAAATCAAAAATAGGTTTAGGGAGGTATTTTGTAAGGTGAAATTAATTAATAATAATTATCTTCATGGTATAATATTAAAACAACATTTTTATATAAATAGAACATGAGGTGATTTGTATGAAAGTTTTAAGCGAACTCAAAATTAATAATAAAGTTATTAATGTAGAAATCCCAGAGAATGTTTTAAAAGCCTTAGATGTTAATGTAAATGATACAATTCAATTCATTGAAGATAACGATAAAATATCATTAGAAGTTAAGAAAAACAATTTAGATTTAAACTTGATAAATGAAATTTTAACTGAAGATGATGAAATTTTTAAAGAATTGGTAGATCGATGAGATATTTAACAGAAATGATATAAACCCAAAATTCAATCCACAAAAATACGCCCATTCTAGCCTTCTAGAATGGGCGTTTTGTTATTCATCAAGTTCTTGCTCTTTTTTACGTTGTTCAATTTTTAATTTATCTTCTTCTGTGAGTTCTTCGTATCCAAGTTCGTCACGTCGTAATTCGTTTAAGATTGTTAGTTTATACGGCTCTACATCTGAGTGGAAGGCACTTCTTGCAAGCATATGTGCACCTGTTGGTGCAATGATGTAAATGAATACGAGTGCGAGTAGCAATGTGATTTCAAATCGCTCTTCAAAATACCAAAAGTATAAGAAAACAGCGAGTAGAACGAGTGATACACCGAGTGTTGAACTTTTACTTGCTGCGTGGAGTCGTGAGTACATGTCCGGAAGTCTCACGATACCGATTCCTGCAACGATTGAAAAGAATACCCCACTTAATACGAGTATCGTTACGATACTAGTCATCAGGATCTCTATCATGATCGATCACCCATCCTTTCTCTAAAAACTTCGCCATTGCGATTGTACCGACAGCACCGAGCATACCGATAATCATAATTACAACGATTAAGTACGGAGTGTCAAGTAGGACTGAGAAAATCCCGATTGTTCCCATTAACATAACTCCAAACGCATCTAACGCTACGATTTTATCGTGTAACGTCGGTCCTTTAATAATTCTATACGATGCGATAACGAGCGCGACTGCCATTCCAATAATTGCGATAATGAATATGACTTGTAAAAATGAAATCATGGACGACCCACCTCTTTAATGAGACGTTCAAATGAGTTTTTAATAGCCTCGATTTCTTTATCGGCATCGACTAAGTTTACCCCGTGGATATATAGCGTCTTAAAGTCATCACTAATTGCAACGACGACTGTACCTGGTGTTAACGTGATAAGAGAAGATAGAAGTACGACTTCCCAATCCTTTTGTAAATCACACGGATACGCATAGAATCCAGGGTATACGTTCATTTTTGGTTGAAGGACGATTTTTACAACTTCGATGTTTGCAACGAGTAACTCATAAACGAATACGAAGAATAACTTAACAATTCTCCATACGCGGATGAGGTAAAACGTACCTGGTAAGAAGTTACGTAATATGGATACGGCAATTAGCCCCATTAAATACCCCATCACGAGAGTGCTCACTGTAAAACTGTTGTTCATAAACGCCCAAAGGAATGCGAGTAAGAAATTGAGTAATACTTGTATTGCCATTTACTCCACCCCCATAATATATTCTGAGTAAACAAACGGATCTGCGAGTGCTTGTGCAGCCATTTCAAAGTATGGATATAAGAAATCTGCACTTAAACCGAATACGATGGATACGATAACGAGTCCAACCGCACTAAAGAGCAGTTTATCAGTCTTCATTGGTTTTAACTCTTCTTCTACAGCGTGTTCACCGAAGAACACGTGTATAAATACTCTCATAATACTGTATAGAATCACTAAACTAGAGAATAAAATAATGACGCCTGAAATATAGTGTTCATTTATAAATAATGATTTCACGATATACACTTTACCGAAAAAACCAGGGAATGGTGGAACTCCTGCAAGTGATAATCCTGCTAAGAAGAATGTCCAACCAACGACTGGGTGAACTGACATTAAGCCGTGTATATCTTTTGCGTTATGTTTACCAGTTCTATAAATGATAAAACCAACGAGTAAGAATAACGCTGTTTTAATAATCATGTCATGAATGAGGTAGTAAATACTACCGATCATACCATCTAAATCGAGCATTGCGACAGCTGAGATAATAAACCCAATCGCAATCATAATGTTATAGATGATGACCATCTTCATGTCGTACGTTGAAATCGCACCAATACATCCGATAATAATCGTTAAGATCGATAAGACGAGTAAAACAGTACTAATATAGCTATAGTCTAAATTGAAAAATAGACTGTACGTACGCATGAGTGCGTACACACCGACTTTTGTCAGTAATGCACCGAACGCTGCAAGTATTGGGATTGGTGGTGCGTTATATGAATCTGGTAACCAGAAGTAGAGCGGGAATACCGCTGCTTTAGTTAAGAATACAAACATAATAACGACACCGATTAACGTAATGACCGTTAAATTACCGTCATAATTAGATAGCTTCACGTGGATATCTGCCATGTTTAAACTACCAACAACAGAATATAAAAATCCAATTCCAAGTACTAAAAAGTTCGATGAAATAATATTAACGACTAAATATTTAAAGCCTTCTCGTAACTGAATCGTACTACTACCAATTGTAAGTAATACATATGACGCGATTAAAAACACTTCGAAGAATACAAACATGTTGAAAATATCTCCAGTAGTAAACGCGCCGTTTACACCCATGATCATAAATAACATCATTGGATAATAGAAATAACGTTCGTTATTAACGCCAATCGATTGGAACGAATAGACTGTAACGAAAAACAGTATGATCGATGTCGTTAATACGAGTAAAGCACTTAACATATCGTAAACGACTGTAATTCCAAATGGTGCAGGCCAGTTACCAATATTTGTAACTAACACACCATCTGTATATATACGCTGTACAATAACTATTGAAAAAATTACCATTAAGATACTTGCGAGTGTTGTGATTGCTCGGTGTAACACAGGGTTTCTACCGACGAGTAACATAATCACCGCAGCAAGACCTGGAATGACTAATGGCAATATAAGTAATAAGTTAATAACCATCGTCTCTTCCTTTCATGTCTTCAGTATCATCTGTACCGAGTACTTTATAGTTGTTTAACGCAAGCACTAGACTATAAGCAGTCAGTGAAAACGATATAACGATTGCTGTAAGAATCATCGCTTGTGGTAACGGATCGGTATACACTTCGACACGTTCATCTAGAATAGGAACGTTTCCGCGCTTTAACTGTCCCATCGTGAGTAACATAAGGTGAACACCGTGGGATAATACCGAAATACCGATAATAATTCTTAACACACCTTTAGAGAGGATTAAGTACGTCGCACATCCGATGAGTACACCTGAAAGAATAATCATTACAAATTCCATTAATCCTTCACCCCTCCAACTGCGATTAAAATGAGTATCGTTGCCCCGAATACGACTAAAAAGACACCGAGGTCAAAGAACACTGCAGAGTGGATATGCACGTCACCTAATAATGGAATGTAAACATCTGTTAAAGCATGTGTAAAGAACGGATTACCGAACACCATTAATAAGAACGGGACTCCAATAGCGAACAGTAACCCGAGTGATATTAATAATTTTAACGGAATCGGTAGCATCTTCTTTAACGTCTTTACATCATAAGCAATCAGTAAGAGTAGCACTGCTGAACTCATGAGTAATCCACCGACGAATCCTCCACCTGGCGTATAGTGCCCTGCAAAGAATAAGTTCAAACTAAACATCGTGATGATGAAAAACGCAACTTTAGAGATGTACTGTAAATGCACATCGTTCATTTGTCGATGGAGTGCCTTATAGCCGGCTCTTTTAAGTGTGCTCTTCATTTTCATCATCCTTTCTTAGGCTTGTCATTCTCATTAAAATGTAAATACCGATTCCGGCGATTGCGAATACCACTGTTTCAAACACAGTATCGTAACCACGGAAGTCAACGAGAATAACGTTTACCATATTTTTACCTGCAGCTAAGTCATATACGTGTTCGATATGATATTCAGAAATCGATTCGAATATACGATGACTGTATGCAGATAATCCAATTAAAATCGAAACGGCTCCGACCATTACTGCAACGATGAAGTTCGTTAATTTAAACTGACGCGTTTCTGGTAACTTACTCACTTTAGGTAAGTGATAGAAACATACTAAGAATAGAGTCGTCGTTACAGTTTCAATCGCGAGTTGAGTTAATGCTAAGTCCGGCGCTCTAAAGAATACGAAGAATAACGCCATACTAAATCCAACTGCACCGAGCATAATAATACTGACCATACGAGATTTTGTAATCATAATAATTCCGAGTGAGACTAATATAACAACAATTAGAATCACTTCTTGAATTCCTATAGGTGCAAGATCTGTAAGACTTAAATTTAAACCAGTTCTAAACATCGTAACGATACTAAAAATTGTTAAGAAGCCGAATATATACAGTAGGTATGTTCTTAAAAATCCTGTAGATAATGTATTCGTTACTTTGTTAGAGTATTTTGTACTGTTTACGAGTGACTGGTCATAGAAGTTATTTAACGTAAAACGCTCCTTAATATAATCGTAAATAAACATCCAGCTTTCTCTAAAGTAGTAGAGTAGTGCTCCGACTAAGACGATTAAAATCGTAGAGAGTAAAGCAGGTGTTACACCGTGCCAAAAACTAATCGATACGTCGACAAAATTTTGACGATCTAAAATTGCACTGGCCGCTGGACTAATAATCGTATTCGATAAAATGTTCGGGAATAAGCCGATAATGACGACGAGCGAAGCTAAAATAACTGGTGAAATTAACACCAGCATCGGTGCTTCAGAAGGTTCTTTTGGAGTATCAAATGATTCTCCAGTAAATACCCCAAATATTAATTTCATCGAATAGACGAAAGTAAATATACTTCCGAGAATCGCAAGTAATGGGAATAAAACACTAATCGTACTTAATATAGTGATGTTCGACTGAGAAATTTCAAACATCGCTTCTAAGAACATTTCTTTAGATAAAAATCCATTAAATGGCGGAAGTCCTGCCATAGAAAATGCAGTAATTAACGTAATTGTAAAACTGATTGGCATAATCGTCATTAACGCACCGAGTCGTTTAATGCTACGCGTACCTGTTTGGTGATCGACAATCCCTGTCACCATGAATAGCGCACCTTTAAACGTCGCGTGGTTAATAATATGAAATACTGCAGCAATGACTGCGACTGTAAATATTTCTTCATTAAAACCAGCAGTGACAGCTAAAGCTCCAAGCCCGAGTAATGACATAATTAAACCGAGTTGAGACACGGTAGAAAATGCGAGTACTGCTTTCATATCATCTTTAACGACTGCGTTAAATGATGCCCATGCGAGTGTAATGAGTCCGATAATTAAAATCGTATTGACCCACGTTAAGCTCCACATAAACACTGGTGTAAAGCGCGCAACTAAATATAGCCCTGCTTTAACCATCGTTGCAGAGTGTAAATAAGCACTGACTGGAGTTGGTGCTTCCATTGCATCAGGTAACCAAATATAAAACGGAAACTGAGCTGATTTTGTAAATGCACCGAGTAAAATTAACACGAGTGCAATGACTCCAACACCACTTGATGCGATCACATCTGATGAAGCAATCATTTCTCGAATGCTAAATGTTTCCGTAATAATGCTAAGTAAAATGAAACCACCGAGCATCATAAAACCACCGAACATCGTAATTAACATCGATTTTTGAGCGCCGTAAGTTGAACGTTCTTTTGTCGTCCAAAACGCGATGAGTAAGAAACTCGAGATTGACGTCAACTCCCAAAACATATATAACATTAAAACGTTATCAATTGTCACAACACCGAGCATCGCTGCCATGAACATTAAGAGGTAGACGTAAAAGTTACCGAGTTTTTCATCTTTTGAAAGATATCCAATCGAATATAGAACGACTAACGTTCCAATTCCAGATATCAAAATGGCAAAAAGTAATCCAAGGCCATCTATGTATACATCGAAGTTCATGCCGATTTTTGGCATAAAGTTTAACGTGTAGTAGATGTTTGACCCACTTTTTACAGTTGGTATTAACGTAAATAAATAAGACACGATAACGAATGGTACTGGTAGAACAAACCATCCGAGATGGATGTCTTTTTGATATTTATACACTACCGGTATAATAACAGCTGCTATTAATGGTAGTAATATTAAAAAATGTAATAACGTCACACCATAACCTCCTTCTCACAATTATATGACTTTATTATACATGAATTAATATCGGTTTTAAATGAACACGATATGTTCTATAATGACTGTTGGAACAAAATGAAGTTTAATCATACAACAATTTAAGTAATGTTGAAATATTGGAGGAAAAATCAATGGCATTTTCACAAATGGACAAAACAGTATTAGAAAACGAACAAAGTGTCGTTATTAAAACAAATAAAGGTGACATTACAGTTCGACTATTTGCAGATAAAGCACCGAAAACTGTAGAAAACTTCGTCACACATGCTAAAAACGGCTATTACGATGGTCAAATTTTCCACAGAATTATTAAAGATTTCATGATTCAAGGTGGAGACCCTACAGGTACTGGTATGGGTGGAGTAAGTATTTGGGATGAGGACTTCGAAGATGAGTTCCACGAAGAGTTATTTAACTTCCGTGGTGCGTTATCAATGGCAAACCGTGGACCAAACACGAACGGCTCACAGTTTTTCATCGTAGAAGCGATTCGTGTTCCGATGAACATGCTCGGTCAATTAGAAGGTGCTGGATATCCTGAAGAGGTAATTAAAACGTATGCTGACCTCGGTGGAACACCATGGTTAGATAACCGCCACACTGTTTTCGGTCAAGTGATCGAAGGAATGGACGTTGTCGATGATATCGCAAGTGTAACAACTGGTCCAATGGATAAACCAGTAGAGGACATCGTTATCGAAACGATTGAAGTTTTATAATTCAGTCGACAAATAATTGTCAGAATTTCATCGTAGGAAAATCCGCATAATTTGTTATACTAATAAGGTAAAGGTGTGTGAATGACTTATGATGGAATTTCTTTATTTCCCTGAAGATAAAACTGAATATATTCCTGGAATTATTACGCTCGTTGTTTGTATCGTATTAGCGTATGTAGCGTTCGTATTAATTCGAAAATATTCAAAAAAACAAGAACAACGTGCACAAGAGTTCGAACAAGAAGTTTTAAATAAAATAAATTCAGACGTGCATGACGATCATCATAAATAGATAGAATAAATGGAAGCCTCACTTAAAATATGCTATTATACAATAGTGTTATAGAAGTGGGGTTTTTTCGTGACAAAACACTACCGAGCAGGTCAATTTGTTAAAGTAAAAGTAACAAACGTTCGGCCATACGGTGCTTTTGTCAAAACGATGGATGGTGTAGAAGGACTTATCCATATTTCAGAAGTGATGGACAACTTCGTACAAAATATCCATCATTATCTTTCAAAAGGGCAGATTGTAAAGTGCAAAATTTTAGCAGTGAACGATAGGGATGGGAAATTAAATCTGACCTTAAAAGAGAATGAATACTTCAAGCAAAAGTGTAAGAAAAAGGCAGAAAAATCGATATTAGATACGATTGAACAAACCGAAAAATACGGTTTTGACTCCCTACGACAACGTATGCCTATTTGGATTAAAGAGGCAAAAGAACAAATGTATGACCGGTAAAAGACTTAGCAAGCGCTAAGTCTTTTATTTTTTTAGTTTACAAAAAACGAACTAATAATACATAGATTTGTAAGTTTATACAAAACTATCTAATAGCTTGAATACTCATATAGTAATGTGAGATTATAATAGAAGATAAACTATTTTTAGGAGGATACTTTTTTATGGATTACTCTATGAATCACTATAGACACGAACCATTCGTGGACTATACGAAAGAAGAAAACAAAGCATGGGTTAAAGAGGGAATTAAAGAAGCTCAAAAGATCTTCGGTCAAGAATTCCCATTAGTTATTAACGGTGAAAGAATTTTCACTGAAGATAAAAGTGAGGTATACAACCCAGCAAACAAATCAGAAATCATCGGATACGTTTCACAAGCGACACGTAAAGAAGCAGACCAAGCGATGGAAGTTGCAAAAGAAACATTTGAATCATGGAGAAAAACTTCATTCTCAATGCGTTCAGATATTCTTTTCAAAGCAGCACAAATCGTACGCGACAGAAAAGCAGAATTTACTGGTCACTTAGTGAAAGAAGCGGGTAAACCATGGAAAGAAGCGGACGGAGAAGTTGCTGAAGCAATCGACTTCTTAAACTACTATGGACGTCAAAACTTAGAATTAGCGAATGGTAAAACAGTACAATCACGTGCAAATGAATACAACCGTTTCGATTACATTCCTTTAGGTGTTGGATATGTTATCTCACCTTGGAACTTCTCATTTGCAATCATGGCAGGTACTGCAGCTGCAGCACTTGTTTCAGGTAACACAGTATTATTAAAACCTTCTTCAAACACGCCAGTTGTTGCGTACAAATTTGTTGAAGTTCTTGAAGAGGCTGGATTACCAAAAGGTGCAATCAACTTCATCCCAGGTTCATCAAGAGAAATTGGTGACTACTTAGTTGACCATAAAGATACTGCATTCGTATCATTCACTGGTTCACGTGACGTTGGTGTACGTATTTATGAACGTGCAGCAGTTGTTCACGAAGGACAAGTAAACTTAAAACGTGTAATCGCTGAGATGGGTGGTAAAGACACAATCGTTGTAGACAGCGGTGTAGATCTAGACGAAGCAGCAGATGCAATTGTAAACTCTGCATTCGGATTCTCTGGACAAAAATGTTCAGCATGTTCACGTGTAATTGCACTTGAAGACGTACATGATGAATTACTTGCAAAAGTAGTAGAAAAAACAAAAGAATTAACAGTTGGTGACCCATCTGAAGATATCTTCATGGGACCAGTTATTGACCAAGCGTCATTAGATAAAATCGAGAAGTACATCGAAATCGGTAAACAAGAAGGTAAACTTGAAATCGGTGGTAAAATCGAAAATGAAACAGGTCACTTCGTTTATCCAACAGTATTCTCTGGACTTAAACACGATGACCAAGTGATGAGAGAAGAAATCTTTGGACCAGTTGTCGGATTCGCAACAGCTAAAGACTTCACTGAAGCAATCAAATTTGCAAACAACACAGACTACGGTTTAACAGGTGCAGTATTCACTAACAACCGTGAACATTTAGAAGAAGCACGTCGTGACTTCCACGTTGGTAACTTATACTTCAACCGTGGTTGTACGGCAGCAATCGTTGGATACCAGCCATTTGGTGGATTCAAGATGTCAGGTACAGACTCTAAAGCAGGTGGACCAGACTACTTATTACTCCACATGCAAGGTAAAACAACTTCAGAAATGTTCTAATATAATTCATTTCTATAATAGGAGGTGTCAGTATGACACAATCAAAAGATATCATTCAACTTGCTGATAAAGTAGCAGCACCAACATATAAACCTCTGCCAATCGTCGTTGACGTGGCAGAAGGTGTATGGGTAAAAGACCCAGAAGGTAACAAGTATTTAGATATGCTTTCAGCATATTCAGCAGTAAACCAAGGTCACCGTCACCCTAAAATTATCGAAGCACTTAAAGAACAAGCAGATAAAGTAACACTTGGATCTCGTGCGTTCTATTCAAGCAACTTAGGTGAATGGTTAGATAAACTTAACGAAATTTCTGGAAAAGAAATGGGTATTCCTATGAACACTGGTGCTGAGGCAGTTGAATCTGCAATTAAAGCAGCACGTCGTTGGGGTAAAGAAGTGAAAGGTATCGAAGATGGTAAACAAGAAATCATCGGTATGAATGGTAACTTCCATGGCCGTACGTTAGGTGCGATTTCACTTTCAAGTGAAGAAGCATATAAAGACGGCTTCCACCCATTAGTACCAGGTTTCCCACTTGTACCTTATGGTGATATTGACGCATTAAAAGCGGCAATTAATGAAAATACAGTTGCTGTAATCTTAGAGCCGATTCAAGGTGAATCAGGTATTAACATCCCACGTGACGGCTTCTTAAAAGAAGTTCGTGAGTTATGTGATGAGAACAACGTTCTCATGATCGCTGACGAAATCCAATGTGGACTTGGCCGTAGTGGTAAATTATTCGCATGTGACTGGGAAGACGTTAAACCAGACATGTACATCTTAGGAAAAGCACTCGGTGGTGGAGTATTACCAGTATCAGTTGTGCTTGGAGACAAAGAAGTACTTGAGTTAATGACTCCTGGATCACACGGTTCAACATTCGGTGGTAACCCACTTGCAGCAGCAGTATCTATTGCAGCAATCGACGTTTTACTCGATGAAAAACTTGCAGAGCGCTCAAACGAACTCGGTGAGTACATGAAATCAGAACTTAAAACTATCGATAACCCAATCATAAAAGAGGTACGTGGACGCGGATTATTCATCGGTATGGAACTAACAGAAGATGCGAGACCATACTGTGAAGCGTTAAAAGAGCGTGGACTATTATGTAAAGAAACACATGACACAGTCATTCGTTTTGCACCACCTCTAATTATCGAAAAAGAAGATTTGGACTGGGCAATCGGACAAATTAAAGAAGTACTTTCTAAATAATACTAGAAGCCGAAACTCTCATACATATATGTGTATGGGAGTTTTTTTGTTGCCTCTCTAAGGCTTCATCATTTAAAAGGTGTTATAATATAACAAACGATAATCGGTAGGTGAAACGATGCAGAAATATATCGAATTGTTTACAACTAAAGAAGGGCTGGAGCAGATATTTGAAGCGTTCGATGGCTTAGGTATCTTCGTCGGCTTATTACTCGTCTTTATAGAATCGTTTTTACCGTTTTTACCACTGATCGTTATCGTCATATTAAATACGAACGCGTATGGCTTTTTTATTGGATTTTTGATGAGTTATTTAGGAAGTGTACTCGGGAGTTATTCAGTATTTCTAGTCGTTAGAAACTTCTTAAAAGCACCCGCAACGCGCTATATTAATAAACATAAAACATTAATTAAGATGCGAGAATTCATTGACAAAAGAGGGTTTACGTTTTTATTTATATTAATGTCATTACCATTTACTCCCTCATCTGTTGTCAACGTGATAGCTGGAGTATCTAACGTAAAAAAACGCGTCTATTTGTATATATTAATCGGTGCAAAATTTATAATGATACTATCGATTTCAATTGTCGGTCACGATGTAACGACATTTTTTACATCACCAACGAGACTTATATTATCAGTTGTATTTTTAGTCGTATTATATGTGATATCAAAATTATATGAACGTTATTTAAATAGAAAAATGAACAGTAATTAGGAGTGGCAGTATGTTAAAGGAAATTAGAGAATGGGTTGTGACGATTGTCGTCGCCCTCGTCGTCGTATTTTTAGTGAGACAATTTTTACTCACACAATTTGTCGTTGATGGTGCAAGCATGGCGCCAACATTTATAGATGGAGATAGAGTATTTGTAAGTAAAGTATCTTACAAGATGCATGACGTTGAACATGGGGACATTGTCGTATTTGATAATAAGGAAGGCGAAGCGTACATTAAACGCGTCATCGGTGTACCAGGGGACGACGTTAAAATGGTCGACAAAGAAGTTTATGTCAACGGTGAACGTATCGATGAAAGTTATGTTTCGTACAAAGGAGATTCTTATCTAGATAACTTTGAGTTATCAGACCTCGGTGTCAATGGTGAAATTCCTGAAGGCCAATATTTAGTATTAGGAGACAACCGACCAGTAAGTAAAGACTCAAGACAATTTGGTCTCATAGAGGATGATCAAATTATCGGAAAAGTATTCTTAAGATTTTGGCCATTTTCTGAAATATCGAATGATTTCTCTGATTAATTAGGAGGTATACGATGATTAAAGTATGGACAGGTATAAGTGGTGCCGGTAAATCTAAAGAGATGTTTAGACAAATTAATGAGAAAACGGATAATGATCCACTTGGACATCGAATTTATATCATAACACCAACGCAAAACACTTTAACGTATGAAGAAATATTAACGACAGATGAAGATAAAACGTACAAAGGAAGTTTAAGAACGACAGTCTTAAGCTTCTCTCGTTTTATTTGGCATGTTTTTAATGAAATTGGACATCGAGAAAAAAATCATATTAGTGAAGTCGGACATATTATGCTTATACATAAAATCCTTGAGCAGTTCGAACCCGACACGTTAAAGTACTATAAAGATTCAAGGCAATATATAAAATTCTCGCAAAAGCTTTTAAAGACGATTCAAGAGTTTATTAACTATGATATTAGTGCTGAGGATATTGAAAGCTTAACGTTTAAAGATAACCGTACGAAAGAGAAGTATGAAGACCTCGTAAAAGTCTATCGTACATGGATCGATACAATTGAAGACTATTCAATTGAAAACATTAACTTAATGCCACATTTTTTAGAAGTACTACAGACAATCGATGTGAATGAAGTTGAAAGTTTAAATCATGCGACGATTTATATCGATGGGTTCCATAACTTTACAGAACTAGAACTTCAACTTATTAAGACGCTCACTCGATTTACTGATGACATTACACTTTTACTGATGCATAGCGGGGATAATTTAGAGCTCTTTAGAAAGACAGAAAACGTCATCGCTAGTTTAAAAAGAGAGGAATTGTTTGGTAGCGATGGAGTTAAAGTCATCGAATTTTCTCATGAAAACTATCGTGCAAACAGTGAGGGGTTATATGAAGTTGAACGTTTTCTACGTAAAGGTACACCGATAAATAGTAATGACGGCATTAAGCTTATAAAAGCACCGAATATGAGAGTCGAAGTCGAAGAAGTGATGCGACAAATCGAGACGCTCGTACGTACAAAAAATGTTCGATATAAAGATATCGGTATTTTATATCGAGATAGTAATTATATCGAAGTACTACGTTATTACTTTGAAAAGTTCAACATCGCATATTCTGTCGATCAAAAGTATAAAATGGTGCAACATCCATTTATACAATTTATGATGAGTGTATTTAACGCCTATCGTCAAAATTTTAAGCGTGAATCGATCATTAACATTATGAAAAGTGGTTATTTAAATTATAAAAATGACGACGATGCATTATACTTTTTTGAAAACGTCATATTAGAATCTGGAATCGATTATAAATCCGGATTATTTAATGATGATTTATTTAGACGCTTTCTAGAAACACGAGACGACGGTAAAGAATTAAAACTCACTGAAGATGATGAACTAAAAATCAAAGCGATGCTCGACTATAAAAACAGAGTGCTCGGCGCATTAGAAAATCTTTACGCTAAATTGAACGACGGTGCAAAAGCGATTGATTACATCCGTACTATATATAGCTTTTTAGAAGAAAATGGTGTATTAGAACGACTCGAACAACATATCGACGATATTGATAACAAAAATCGTCAAAATGAAACTGAAGATGCGTACAACCACTTTATCGGTCTTCTAGATGACGCGAATATCGTATATGGAGAAGAAACGGTTGAGTTTAACATTTTTGTCGATAACTTAATGGAAGGTCTACTTGAAGCAGAATTTAATTTATTACCAGCAACACTCGATGAAGTTACTGTTGGATTACTGGACCTTGCGAAAGTAGAAAATAAAAAATATATATTTATGATCGGTATGAACAATAACGTCATGCCGATGGATATGAGTCATAACGATATTATCACTGACGAAGAAAAAGAAGCGTTTGAATTGAACGACATTCAAATCTCTCCAAGAGATGAAGTACTTCGTCAAGATGAGCGCTTTGTCTTTTATCATGGTGTGACGCGTCCAACGGATGGACTATTCATTAGCTATGCGGTAGGTAATTTAAAAAATGAGCCGACAAAAATTAGCCCGTTTGTTGAGGAGTTAAAAAACGCATCAAACATGCCGGTGATCAATCCGTCGTTATATGGTACTCGAGATGTGGAATATAATATCTCCAGCATCAATAGTATGCGTGATTTACTCCTTGAGCACTTAAGAAATATTTTAAACACACCGAAAGAATATAAAGATACAGTGACAAAAGGTGTTAAAGATAAAGTATTTTTAGAAACACTTCAAGCGCTTAAAAATGACGTTAATCATAAAGACATATTTAATCAGTTAGTGAGAAATTTATCGTATAAAAACGAAAGTGAAAAAATCGATATATCAGTCGCAACAGAATTATACGGTGATGCTTTAAGTGGGTCTGTCTCGCGATTTCATAGCTTTTATAATTGCCAGTTCCAACATTTTATGGAGTATGGTTTAAAACTCAATCAGCGAGAAGAATTTAAACTTGAAGCGGTAGACCTCGGTAACTTATACCACTCAGTTATAGAAGATGTGTTGAAAAATCATTTTAACTATGAACTTCGTGAAAAAACACCATCTGATATTAACAAAGCAGTAACAGAGTCTGTGAATACTGCAGTTAAAAATATTTCTCACGGTATATTTGAACATACGGGATACTATAGAATATTAAAACTAAAAAGTATTGAGACAATCACAGATGTCGTGATTAACTTACAACGTTATTTAGAGGCATCGAATTTTAACATTCAATATTTAGAAGAAAAATTCGGTCACGAAAACGATTTGTTTGGTGCGTATCAACTCGAGACTGAAAAGAAAAACATAGTAAATCTACGAGGAATTATCGACCGAATTGATACAAATGTACGTGAAGATGGTACTTATATCTCTTTAATCGATTATAAATCAAGTAAAACTAAAGATCTCGATTTAAAAGACGTATATCTCGGAACAGAACTTCAACAATTTATTTATATGAATATTATTGAGTCAAATGCTGATAAATTCGGAGAAAATGTACTGCCGTTAACGATGATGTTCTATCCAGTCGTAACTACAAAAACGAGTGCTAACAATCAAACGCAAAATAAATTATTGACTGCGAAAACACCTGAAAAGTATGAAGAGATGTTAAAAGAACTAAAAGAAGATCAGTTAAAACCAAAAGGGTTAATAGTTGTTAATGAAAACGACGTGGATTATTTAGAAGCATCGACTCTTGATAGTCTATCACCACTTTTAAAAGCGGAAGCTGATCCTAGAGGTTATTATAAAGGGTTTAAATCAAAAGGTAAGGTAAGTGGCCAATCAGAATCACGATTCTTATCCATTGATATGTATGAACGTTTTAAGGACTATGCGGTTGAGAAAGTAAAACATGCGGTTGATGATATATACGACGGTAATGTTAAAATAAACCCTATTTTAGAGAAAGGCGTGCTTGAACCTTGTCGTTATTGTAAATTTAAATCTGCATGTAACATCGACTATATGATGAACCAACGTGATTTTGTTGATAAAGATTCGCAAGAAGTAACTGAAGCAGTAGAGAAAATTAAGCGAGGAGGCGAGGCGGTTGAGTAAACAATTTACGATAGATCAGCAACGTGCGATTGATACAAGAGGTAGCGACGTATTAGTGTCTGCAGCAGCAGGAAGTGGTAAAACAGCTGTCCTCGTCGAGCGTATTATTACGAATATATTAAACGATACATATTCTATCGATGAAATATTCGTATCGACATTTACAAACGCAAGTGCGAAAGATATGAAATCAAAGCTCGGAGAAGCATTAATTGATCGCTTAAAAAACTCGACAAACGATAGCGAAAAGAAACGTTTAGAAAGTCAGATATTAAAAGTAAATGATGCACATATTAGTACGCTACATAGCTTTTGTCAGTTTTTAATTCAAAACCATTACAATACGATTGGTATTTCTCCAGACATGCGCACGTTATCTAACGAAGAAACGACGACGTTAAAAAATGATGTATTAGATCAAATTCTTGAAACACATTATCAAGATAACGATGAAAATTTTGTAATGCTTGAGGAGTTTTTATCTACAGATAAACAAAACGATTATTTAAAAAGAGCAGTATTAAAGTTATATAACGAAGCGATTGCGACAGAACATCCACTTTCATTTTTAGAAGGGCTAATGGACGAGTGGTTAGATGTCGAAATGTTAACAGAAATTTACGACCGCTATAAAGACAAAAACTTAAAAATAATCGAAGAAGCACTTGAAGCGGTAGACCAGCTGCTAGAAGGTTTATTTTCAGTACATGTGGACTTAGATTATAACGATGCACAAATTAAAAAATTACAAAACCTCGCGGATGAATTTAAAGCCATCCATTTAAAAGTTAGAAATAACACTGCATCTTCAACAGAAGTAAATCAAAAAGTGCTTCCTAGAAGTACTAAAGTATATAAGAGTATCGAAGATGAAGCGGATAAAAACTATATTAGTCAACTGATTGATCAAACGAGTGAAAAGCGAAAAGCTGTTATAGGATTAAGCGTTATGACGTTAGATTCATTTTTAGAAGAAATGGCAAATATGAACGGTGTACGGAATACTTTTATACAGCTCGGAGTGGAATTAATTGAAGCGTATGGTAAACGTAAACGTGAATCGAACACGATGGACTTTAACGATTACGAACACTATGCGATTGATATTTTATCTCGTAACGATGGAGAGATTAGTAAACTGTATCAGAATAAGTTTAAAGAAGTGATGATCGATGAGTACCAAGATACAAATAGAGTACAAGAATCGATTATTATGCGTTTAAAATCTGGTGATGCGCACGATGGAAACTTATTTATGGTTGGAGACGTTAAACAATCGATTTACAGATTCCGTCAAGCAGAACCTAAACTCTTTTTAGAAAAGATGGATGCGTTCCAACAAGAAAATTCTGGTACGTTAATTACTTTAAACAAAAACTTCCGTTCGAATATCGGCGTGTTAGAAACGACGAACTTTATCTTTAAGCATCTCATGGACCGGGATGTCGGTGAAATCGATTATACGGATAACGAAGCGTTACACGTTGGTCTAGAGAAAAATAAAACGCCAATCCAAACAGAAATTGAAGGCATCGTATATTTAAAAGGTGCACTGTCTAAGGAAGAAGCAGAAATTAATTATGTCATCAAGAAAATCTTAGAGTTACGCGAACAAAACGTCGATTATAAAGATATCGTTATTTTAACGCCAGCACGACAAGCCATCGATACGTATCATAGTAAATTTAAAGAATATAACATACCGTTAGTATACGAAAATAACACGGGGTATTTTGACACGCTTGAAATACGTACGATGGTGAACTTTATTTCAGTGATTGATAACCCGCTTCAAGACGATCATTTAGTTGGTCTATGTCGTATGCCTTTCTTTAATTTTACAAATACAGATATTGCTAAAATACGAGTTAGCGATGAAAACAAACGTGGATATTTCTATAAGTCATTAAAAAATTATGATGTAGACGATGAAACAAAAGAAAAAATTGAATTTCTTTTATCAGAATTACAGTTGTTACAAGAAGAAGCGAAATATCGTTCGGTCACATCGTTATTAAAATATATGTACAACAGATACGATATTATCGAATTCTTCGCGGGACTTCCGAGTGGTGATACACGTAAGGCAAATTTAAATGGACTACTCATTTATAGTATGGAATTTATGAAACGAAACCACCATTCACTGTATGAATTTATAAACTATATTCAATACTTATCAGATCGTAATGTTGATTTTGGTGAGGAGCAAGTCGTAAGTGAGGAAGAAGATGTCGTTAGAGTAATGACGATTCACTCATCTAAAGGATTAGAATTTAAGCACGTCTTTTTAGTGAATAATCAGCGCAGTTTAAGAAGTCGTGATTTAAATGATTCGATACTCGTTCACCCGATGTATGGTGTGTCGATGAAAACTTATGACGCGACTCATAAACTTATACAGTCTAACTTACATTATGAATATATGAAAGATATGCTTCATAAAGAAGATATTTCAGAAAGACTTCGCTTATTATATGTTGCATTAACACGAGCAGAAGAATGTTTATATATCCCATTATTAAAAGACGAATCTTTAGAGGAATTCGAATCTTATCAAGAAGAAAACGCATCGTTTTTAGACTTGTTTGAAATTAAAGACATTGACGTCGATTCAATAGAACCGAACGTACCACTACCAAAAGAATTCAGGTTAAACGCTAGTGATTATAGAACATTACTCGCTCCAATTTTATTTGCGAATAAAGACAATCCATACTTTAAGACATCTATGTATTACGATAATGGAGAAGCGACTGCTGAGGTGACAGAACGTTTATCGCTCGATGACTTATTTGATTTAACGGATAGCGTGTATCCTTCACCAGAAATTATTGAACGACTCAATTATCAATATAAAGGTGGAGACGACTATTTAGAGAGTGTCAAAGACTCTGTCACTGAAATCAAACGCAGAAACGAAACAATCGATGAAACCGCAGAGTTAAGAACGGACATTTACAAAAAAGAAGTTCGACTTAGAAAGCCTGCATTTTTAGATGACACAAAAGATGCACCGATTTTCGGGACGATTATGCATGAAGTGATGGTACAAGTCGTTCATCGAATAGATTCAATCATTCAAAGTGACAATAAAGAAAGTTTAGTACGTGCAATCGTACATAACTACACACAAGATTTAGAATATGTGACTGAAGAAAACAGAGCACGCATGACGGAGTATGGATTACGATTTGTTGAAGATAAAACGATACAATCTATATTTAAAGAGTCTCTACAAAACTATACAGAATTACCATTTATAATGAGTCAAAAAACGATCGATATTAGCGATGTAAATGGTAAGATGGTACAAGGTATTGTAGACTGCTTAGTGAAACATGATGATCGTTATATTATTATTGACTACAAAACGGATCGAGTTACAAATGAATCAGAAGCAGATTTAATAGAACGATACAGTGTTCAAATGGATATATATAGACGTTCAATTGAACACGCACTAAACGCACAAGTAGATGTGTACTTATATTATTTCAATTATGGAGTGTTAAATGTCTATGACTGTCAAAAAGGATAATGCACTCATTGGTTTTACAATTATTTTTACAATGTTTGCCGTTGGAATTTATTATTTACTCCCGATTATTTACGTAAATCCTTACGAGTATTTATATGGTAGAGAGCTGAGATCATTTCAGCTCTACCATTTAATATTTAGTGGGGTAATGATACCACTTCTGTCTCTTGTGACGGGGTTAATCATTTCAAGACAAGAATATGATAAGGTAACCGTCTTAAAACGATTATCTCTAGTATTTTTAGTGTTACTTGGATGTAGTGTATTATTTAATGGTTTTATTATATTATTTGTCATCCCATTAAGTGGTATGGTCGTTTTATTCTTTAGAGAAAATTCATTAATAATTAGCTTAATCACAGCTGTTATATTATTAATTTTATATTTAGTCGTTTGGACAATTATACCAGCGTTAACGTCCGTTTCAACAAATGATATTATATACTCAAGCATCCAGCAACTGAATAATTATCTCGGAGTATACCGTGAAAAAGATATCATTTCGATGATTGAATTAAACGTATCTTCCATCCGTGCAATGGATTTCTTTAGTCTGTTTATGTTCGTCTCATTACCACTTACATTTATCGGTAGTATTTTAGGACGTATCGATATCGAGAAATACTTTAAAACAAAAGGGTTTATTTTAACGCTTGTTGTATTAACGAGTGCACTTTTTATAAAAATGATCGAAGTATTAAGTTTAGGCAGTAGAAGTGGAAAGCTGATTGGGGAAAATATTGGTGGTATGATGCTCGGATTTGCATTATTCTTAACGATAATATTACTCGTCGAACAAGCACCTAAATTCGCGACGCTACTGTTTGAAATTCCTGGGAAATACGTGTTGTTTTTATTTATCGTATTTAACTTTTTAATGAGCATCATTTTTTACGGAATCGGTTTTAATTATTACGGAGAAGTCACAGTGGCAACGCTCGTTTTAATTATATTTATAATACTCATCGTATTATATGCGCTCATGCACATATTAAATAAATTCAATATTACACTATTAGAAATTTTTAAAAATAAACGTTAGTTAATTTTAAAGATATTAAAGCGATGTTTTGTTATACTAATTAAAAGGGATAAAGGAGTCGTCTCATGAAATTTTTATCATTTACTTATAAAGGCAATCCGACTTACGGAGTGAAAGTGAAAAGAGAAGATAGTGCTTGGAGCTTACCAAAACTATTTGAACAATTTGGAGAAGAAAAAGAATATCCAAAAACTTTACTTGAAGGAATCACGACGTATAATACGTTAGATTTCCAAGAAATCGTACGTACTTTAGTTGAAAAAGCTGAAGCGGACGATAATAACCATTTATACAAAGCACCGTTTAACGAAATTGAATTTTTACCACCAGTTGCACCACCAAACAACCTGATTTGTTTCGGTCGTAACTATAAAAAACACGCAGATGAGTTAAATAATGAAGTATCACTGACTGTATTTACGAAAGCAAATTCAAGTTTAGTTGGTGATGAAGGTACAATCGAGTCATTTAGTGACGTCACTGACGAGTTAGACTATGAAGGTGAACTTGGTATTGTAATCGGTAAAGAAGCGCATAACGTTCAACCACACTTAGCCCTAGATTACGTGTACGGTTATACGATTGTAAACGACATCACAGCACGTGATTTACAAAAATCATTCAAACAATTTTTCTTAGGGAAAAGTTTAGCAGCACCAGTTGGTCCATATATCGTGACTAAAGATGAATTACCGAACTTAAATAACGTATCGATCGTTACAAAAGTGAACGATGAGATTCGTCAAGACGGAAATACACGTGATATGATTCTATCTGTTGAAGATATTATTGCAGAAGTTTCTAAGTACGTGAAACTGTTACCTGGAGATATTATCGCAACAGGAACTCCAGAAGGAGTTGCAGCAGGAATGGAGCACCCTGATTTCTTAGAGTCAGGCGATGCGGTTCGAGTATCAATTAATGGAATTGGTACGTTAACAACTTATATTAAATAAAGGAGACACATGATGTTACATTTACACTTAACAGCAATTGCGCTCGCTTTTGTATTATTTCTAATTACGTATTTTTCATACAAAGGAAATCCTACATCTGAAAATCGTAGAGCGTTTATTTTACACATGACACTAAGACTGTTTTACATTATCGTACTATTTAGTGGTGTAATGATTTTCATTCAAAACTTAAGTATCATTGGTAACATAAGTAACGGTCATATGATGTATGGTCTAAAAGCATTACTCGGACTTGGAGCGATTGCTCTAATGGAAATGACACTTGTTCGCGAGAAAAAAGAAACGAACGTACAAATGCTTTTAATTATCGCGATCGTTGTAATTATCGTTACAGTTCTACTTGGTTCTTACTTACCATTAGGTGTTTTATAATATTAAAACTGCAGATTATTCTGCAGTTTTTTTATGTAGAATCAGTGAACTTACTATTTTTCTATACATAAAAAATTAAAATCCAGTATAATTGAATGTACATAATTGAAAGGTGGACGTAGATTGAAGAAGTTTTTATATGTCACGTTATTTATCTTAATGTTTTCATCTATACATATTAGTGATGTCTATGCAGAGTCTGACGATACGTCACGTGTATATACAATTGTAATCGATAGATTTTTAAATAAAAATGAAGATAATGATTCGTTTGATAACAAAAATAGTGATTATTATTTACCGTACGGTGGAGACTTAGAAGGTATTGAGAATCAGTTAGACTACATAAAAGAGATGGGATTTGACACGATTCAATTAAGTCCAGTATTTGAAATGGACAATTCTGACATCCTCGGGTATAGCGTCACGGACTACACAAAAATTGCTGAACGCTTCGGTGGAGAAGAGAAGTTTAAAGACTTTATAAGTAAAGCACATGACAAAGATTTAAAAGTTATCGTGGATCTTCCGACGATAGCGACGGATGAGTTTACTGCTTTAGACAATCCACAAATGACACCGATTATGGAAGAGTATATCGATCTAATCGACCGTCAATTTATTGATTTTAACAATGAAGAAAATCGTCAAAAATATAAAGAATTGATGACTGAATTCGTCAATAACTTTGATATTGATGGTGTCAGTATGTACATCGTACAAAATGTCGATAGAACGGAAATTTTACCAAACGATATTAAAACGTATGCGGTCGTCTTAAGTGAAGATGTCGATGCTACAAACTTTGATTACACTGCTTACGATTCAAAACGAAAAAGTATTGCAGAAGCATTCGGAGGACTCGATAAAGATATTCCTGAGTATACGAACAGTGAAGAAATTTTAATGGCGGATCACTTCTTTAGTGAACGTTTTACGTCATATGCAGTTAAAAACAATCTCTTCCCTGGGACTCGTGTAAAAATGTTATATCCGTATTTAATCGCGCATGATGGACCAATGTTTGTAACTTACGGAACTGAAATTGCACAAAACGGGGATAATTTCGAAACGATTCATCCACAAATGAATTTATGGACAGATAAAGAAGTTCATGAGTTTATGAAAACAACTACTGAAGTATTTAATCAACATCCGAACTTATTAAATCGTGACACTGAAACGATTGTAAATAATCACGGTCTATATACTGTGTTATTTAAAACAGATGACGTTGATTTTATATTAGAAATTAACAACACGAGTGAGACACAAAAATTAGAGATTACTGATGAATATGTAAAAGATGGAAAAGAACTGAGTGGGTTATTACTTGGTGAGCGTGTGCAACCGCACGGAAATTCATTATACCCTGTCATTGACAGAGAGTTAACAGAATTATTTGCAGTCATTGAATCACCTGGTCTAAACCATTGGTACTTAATTTCAAGTCTATTAATATTCGGTGGATTTGCGATATTTATATTTATCGTTGCAAAACGTAGTAAAAGAAAAGAGAATAGATAAAATAATCGGGAAGCTATTATAGCTTCCCGATTGCTTTATATCCGAGCATATTGACGATATCTTTTGGACTACTAAATGGAGGTGCATATGCAACCTCAATGTTAATTAGATCATCAACAGTCCCACCGAGACGTGTGAGTGTTGAGAGTATATCTAAACGTTTGTCGAGTCCTTTTTCACCTATACCGGATGCTCTTAAAATTTTACGTGTATTTTTGTCGACGTAAATTTTTAACGATAAAGGTTTTGCACCTGGCATATATCCTGCTTTATTATTTTGTGTTTGCTCAACGATGATATAGTCTTCGTCTTCTAAGTCTTTTAATGATAATCCCATTTTACCAACAGCAACATCGAAATATCTTAAAATAGATACTGAAAGTAATCCGTCGTGTTTGTACTGATCGTTTTCAGCAAGATGATTTGCGATAATGTACGCGAGTCGATGTGCAGGCCAAGCGAGCGCCACAGATACTTTTTTATGAGGTACGTGCTGGTAATGTGTTTCTATTGCGTCCCCGATAGCGTAAATATTGTCGATGTTTGTTAATCCATATTCATCGACAGGTATATATCCGTCATTCATGACGACGTTAGACGATTTTAAAAAGTCTGTACGCGGTGTAATACCAATTGCTTGAATGATGAGTTCTGCATCGATGACTTCACCATTATTTAACGTAAGCTTTGTTCCATCTAACTTTACAGGTTCACTGTTTAGTTCTAATCGAATGCCGTTTTTATCCATCTCTTCTTTAATCGGTTCACTAAACTCTTCTTCTATTGTGCTGTATACTCTTTCGTTATGTTGGAGAATGGTTACTTCAAGTCCACGCTTACGTAACTGTTCAGACACTTCAAGACCAACAAATCCTGTACCGATTACAACTGCATGCTTAACGTCATTTTCAGTAATATATTGTTCGATGAGATCTAAATGATGTAAGTGCTGAAGTACAAATGATTGTGGTGCGTGTTTTACTGCTTCTATTTCATTTGCTTGTGCACCAGGAGATACTATTAATTTGTCGTATGGATCGTCAAATGTGTCTCCTGTTTTTAAATTTTTCACTGTAACATAATTTTCCTTATCGTTTACTGAAATGACTTCATGTTCAGTATGCACATCGATGCCTTGATTTTTTAATTGTTCAGGAGTACGCGCGATTAAATCAGATCTCTCGCTCACTTCACGAGATAAATAATACGGCAAACCACAGTTTGCGAAACTTACATATGGGTTTTTATCGTATACAACGATTTCGCTCGTTGTATTGAGTCGTCTAAATTGACTTGCCACCGTCATTCCACCTGATAATCCACCGATTATGACAAGTTTCATATATTACACTCCTTCAGTAAAGTAAAATAGTGCAATTGTTCCGTTCCCAGTATGTGAAATAATCGTTGGACCGATACTAGAAATTTGAACGTTCGTTAAATCCGTCTCTTTTAAAATTAGATTTTTTAACGCTTCTGCATCTTTTAAGTTGTCAGCATGAGTAATGTGTACTTCAGTCGCTGCACCTTCTTCTTTCATAAGTTCAACCATACGTTTTAAAACGCGTTTCACTCCGCGATACTTTTCAATCGGTACGAGTTTTCCGTCTTCTACATGGAGAAGAGGGCGAATGTTTAAAAGGCTACCTAAAAATGCTTGCCCTTTAGAGAGACGACCACCTTTAGCGAGGTAATCTAAATCAGATACTGTAAATAAATGACGAATGTGTGCTTTATCTCTTTCGATATTTTTAATAACTTCTTCTTTAGATAAACCGTCATTTACATATTTTGCAGCGCGTTCAACGAGTAGTCCGTAACCGTAACTTGCACTTAACGAGTCGATGACAGTAATATCAACGTCGTCACGCTCTTCTAAAATCATATCGCGCGCGATGTTCGCACTTTGATACGTTCCAGATAATTGACTTGAAAACGATAAATAAATAATCGTCGAGTCTTCTTTTAAAGCTTCATTAAAATAGTTATATAACTCATCTGGGTTTGCTTGACTCGTCAGTGGACGAATGCCATCATCGACTGCTTTTGATACTTCTTCACTTGAAATTTCGTATTTGTCGAGATACTCTTTACCGTCGACGTTGATTGTTAGTGGTATAAAAAATAACTGATGTTCTTTAGCGAAATCTAAACTGATGTCTGAACAGCTATCTACTAATAATTTCATATTATAACTCCTTATATTCAATATTTAAGTTAAAGTAATCATTTAAATATCGACCGACACCGTCGTTGTTGTTATCAAACGGCGTGACGTCTTTAGCGATATCTTTTAATTCATCGATTGCGTTTTTCATAGCGACACCATGACTGACGTACTCGATCATTTGAAGATCGTTGTCTTCATCTCCAAATGCGATTGTACGAGACTCATCTAAGTTTAAAGCATCTAATACATATTTGATACCTGTCGCTTTTGAGACACCTTTTTTGATAATCTCGATGATCGCAAGTTGTGGTGCCCACTGCCTATGTGCAAGTGTTTCAGCATACACATTATCAAATGCGTGACGAATATAATCGATGCGGTCTTCAGTTGTTTTAATGAGAAGTGACGTTGCTTCTTCTGGCATATTATCACGTAAGTCACCTGCGACTTTTTTAGGGTCTCCCATATAAAACTCATCCATTAAGACGCTGTCGTGATATTGGAAGTATAAATCATCACGAACTTCTGCGACAATGTTTTTAATGTCGTATTTATCGATATGTACGACGATATCCTCGATAACATCTTGAGGTAATGTTTCTTGTAATGTTTTAAATTCAAAATCTAATGGGTGGTGCACGAATGCACCGTTAAAGTTAACGATTGGTGTGTTTAATCGTAACTCTTTATAGTAAGGAACTGACGCACGATACGGTCGCCCCGTAGTAATCATGACGTAGTGTCCTTGTCTTTTTAATTCTTGAACGACACGATTTGTATAGTCTCCAATTGTATTTTCATCAGTGAGTAACGTGCCGTCTAAATCTAAACATATAAGATACGGTTTCATGAAAATCATCCTTTCGACTACTTTAATAATAGCATTATTATTCACTAGTTGTTTAATATTTGTTATATTGAATATACGATAATATATGCGAGGTGACAGAATATGGATAAAGCAATGGAAGAAAGCATGCTCGGTGCGTTAGAAAACGTTATTGACCCAGAGCTCGGTATAGATATTGTAAACTTAGGTTTAGTTTACGGTGTGTTTTTAGATGAAGATGGTAATGCGGGTGTTGAAATGACACTTACGTCAATGGGGTGCCCGATGGGTCCAGAGATTGTACAAATGGTTGAAGAATCATTATTAGAATTACCGGAAGTTAAAAACGTGAACGTTCAAATTGTTTGGAATCCACCTTGGACAAAAGATAATATGTCACGTTATGCGAAGATCGCTTTAGGTGTATCATAATATTTAAGCGCTCAACATTATGTTGAGCGCTTTTTAATTTCTAAAAGAGAGTTGATAGGAAAGTGTGTTTACAATATACTATTAATTGCTATGAATCATAAGGGGTGCATAATTGCTGAGATTATACCCTTGAACCTGTTGAGGTAATTCTCGCGAAGGAATATGATACGCGATTGATTCATAAGTAAACTTTTAGGAAGTGTATTTATGACAAGATCTAATGACAAGCTCGTCGTAATGATGGAAATTGCGATATTAGCTGCATTAAGTATGGGAATCGACTGGATCGATTCTGCATTCAAAATTGGGCCGTACAGCTTTAGTTTTTCAATGGTACCAATTTTAATTCTTGCGATTAGACGTGGAGTCGGCGCAGGGGTGCTCGGAGGTTTAATCTGGGCGATTTTACAAATTGTAACAGGAGATGCGGCAGGGAACTACATACATCCGGTACAATTTATTTTAGAATATCCACTCGCATTCGGTATTCTCGGAGTTGCTGGAGTGGCATCTAAGTATAGAAACTTAGTATCAATTGTTGCATTTTCATTTTTAGCGATTCTGTTACGTTACACGATGCACTTTTTTGCAGGGTGGATTTTCTGGGGGATTTACGCACCAGAAGGCCAACCAGCTTGGTTATATAGCTTAATTGCTAATGGTACAACGTTCTTAATTAATACGACAGTATGTATAGCAATTGTTATTATTTTATACTCAGTCGCAAAGCGATTATTTGTACCAGAAGAAAGATAAAAAATACCAGTCGAACTTAAAAAGTTCGGCTGGTTTTTTATTTTAACGTAAATTAGATTTACATGAACGACTTTTATTTTTCGTTGACGTTTAGATTCTTTTTGTTCATGAAATGATTAAGATGTTTACATAAAGTCATTTTGCGTGAACGCGTGCTTCATCTTGTTAACGAATAGGTAAAATGCATGAACGAAATAGAGTTCTCGTTAACAGAAAAACGAATTGCGGGTCAAGTCTTAAATATTGTGTAAAATAAAAAATCTCTCTGTTATTCTTTAGCTTCCACGAACGCGCTCACTTTTCTATTTGTTTCTTTATAGGCTTCATTCGCATCAAGAAGAAGTGCGCCAATTAAACGAAATGCAGACTCGATATTTGGAAATACTCTAACAACGCGCTCACGACGTCTTAACTCACTATTTAGTCGTTCGAGTGCGTTTGTACTTTTTAAAAACTTTTGTCTAGCCGCTGGACACATTAAACATTGAATCGCATCGTCAAATCCACTTTCTAAAATTTCTACCGCGTGATTAAATCTTGGATCCTCTGATACAAAGTCTAAAAACTTCTCTTTTGCTTCTCGTGCATGTTGGGGTGTTGTCGTATGAAAAATCTCTCTCAATAATTGACGCGCAACAGTTGAACCTTTTTTAGGCATTACATTCGTAATGTTTCTTAAGAAATGGACTGTGCATCTTTGCCAAGGTGTGCCCGGAAACTCTTCTTGAATCGCCTGCTTTAAACCTTGATGTGAATCTGAAGTAATGAGTTCTGGTTGTGTTAATCCACGATTTTTTAAGTCACGTAAAAAGTGTCCCCAGTGATTCTTACTCTCAGCATCATCCACTTTAAACCCAAGTACTTCACGATGACCATCTACACCAATACCGAGCGCAATATACACAGCTTTAGAGACGATTCTATGATTCTCACGTACTTTAATATACATCGCATCTACTGATACATATTTAAATATATTGTGTGTTAATGAACGCTCCGCGAAGTCTTGGATTTCTGGATTTAATCGTTTCATCACGTTAGATACGAATGATTTCGAGACACTTTCTCCGACTAGTTCTTCCACAATTTTAGTGACTTTACGCGTAGACACACCGCTGACTACCATTTCAATCAAAGAAAGCACGAGCGCCTGGTCCTTTCTTTGCCACTTCTCAAATACCTGTGGTGAAAACTCTCCGGAACGTGTTCGTGGGACTTCGAGTTCAATTTTTCCAACTAACGTTGTGAACCCTCGGCGATAACTGCCATTACGATAGTCTTTTCGACTACTGTTTCTTTCATATGAGCCAATACCCATGTATTCATCTCGTTCTTCTTGCATCACTTGATTTAACACTAAAGTTAGAAGACCCTTAGTCATTTCATTAAGGTTACTTCCAGAGATATCCTCTAGAATTTTTTTCATATCTACTGTAAAATTAAGTTGAGTCATTTGTATTCTCTCCCTGTTAATTTTTGTTGGTAACTAAATTATAACAGAGAATGCGATGGCTCTTTTTTCTATTTTACACAATTATATGGACGTAACTGAATTGCGTTAAATTAAATGTGCTAACGGGGTCTTCAGCACATCTCCGACCTATCTTCAGATGAAAAACCTCGTGAATTTTGATTTGCGTAAAATTAATTGCATGGTCGTTTACGTAATTACGTGTTGTGTAAAATTGTTTTTCATCTTTTAACTTAAATTCGATTTGCGTTAAACGAGCCTCTGTTTCATTAACACAAATCGCGTAATTGTCAAACTAATCGAGTGGTCGTTTACACAAAAGCATTTTGCGTTAAATTAAGCAATCACTCGTTTACGATAACACGATAAATTGGTACATAATCGCAAATATACCTGCTGCGAAGCAGTAGTAACTGAAATATATGAGGCGACCACTCGTTAATGCACCTTCTAGTAATTTAAACCCGATATACGTCGCGATTATTGTAACGACGAATGATGCAAGGTAAGGAACGAGTAGTGTGTCGAGCATCGGATCAGTCGCGATATCTGAAATCGATAATATTGCCGTACCAAGTGACACTGGTATATATAGTAAGAATACAAATCTTAATGCGTTTTTCTTCTCAAGTCCAACTGCCATCGAACCGACGAGTGTCGCACCGCTTCGGCTAATTCCTGGAATTAACGCCACACATTGTGAGAGACCGACGATGATGGAATCTTTAACAGTTAATTCACCGTCACGTTTAACACCTGATTTATTTTTTATAAACCATAGAGCAGTCCCTGTAACGAGAAGCATTAACCCTACAAAACCAATCGATACATTATCTCCAATAACATCTTTTAGTAAAAATCCTAAAACTCCAACAGGTATTGTTGCGATAATTAAGTAAATAACATATTTAAAATCCGTCGTTGCTTCTATATCTCTATCTTTTTTAAATACGTATCGTAAAAAGTTTTTCGCAATTTCATAAATATCTTTCCAATATATGAACAACACCGCAATGAGTGAAGCAGTGTTTAAAAATATTTCAAACGATAAACCACTCGCTTCAATTCCAAAAAGTTCACGCGCCATTACTAAATGACCACTCGAAGAGACAGGAATTGGTTCGGTTAACCCTTGTAATATCCCTAAGAATATATATTTAATCAGTTCTATTATATCGATATCCATGATTTAAAGTCCTCCTAATCAATATTACAACTATAGTACAAAGTGATATATAAATAAAGCGAAAATAAATAGTCAAAAAAGGTCAAAAACTTGAGTGAAACGCTTGAAAATAAAATATAACGATGTATAATATAAGTATAGTCAAAATTGGTCAAACACTTGAGGTGAGGAAATGGATATCAATAAAATGACTTTTAAAGTGCAGTCAATCATCGAACGTGCACAACAAATTTCAGTTGAACATAAAATTCAAACGATTGAACTCGCTGCTGTATTAAAAGCATTATTTACAGTCAGTGATTCAATGGCAAAAGATATTTTACAACGCGCAAATATTAATGTAGATGAATTGATTAAACAATATGATGAAAAACTCAAAAGTTTTATCAAAGTAGAAGGAGACAACGTTCAGTATGGGCAATATATGTCTCAAGGATTTAGTCGCTTAATTAGTGAAGCAGAAAAAGTAATGGGAGATATGAACGATGAATATATCTCTCAAGAACATCTTTTACTCGCTGCATTAAATGTAGACGACACATTAAAAGCACAAATTGGAAATAAAGATACAATCGTAAAAGAAATCATTAAAAAGATTAGAGGAGGAAAACACGTGACGACTCAAAATCCAGAAGTTCAATATGAAGTATTACAAAAATACGGTCGTGACCTTGTCGAAGAAGTACGTAAAGGTAATATGGATCCTGTGATCGGTAGAGATGAGGAAATCCGTAACACGATTCGTATATTAAGTAGAAAACGTAAAAACAACCCAGTATTAATTGGTGAACCGGGTGTCGGTAAAACTGCAATCGTTGAAGGGCTCGCACAGCGTATCGTTCGTGGAGACGTGCCAGATTCACTAAAGAATAAAACAATTTTTGAATTAGATTTAGCAGCACTCGTAGCAGGTGCAAAATTCCGAGGGGAATTTGAAGAGCGCTTAAAAGCAGTATTAGAAGAAATCAAAGAAGCAGACGGTAGAATTTTATTATTCATCGATGAAGTACACATGCTCGTTGGTGCAGGTAAAACAGATGGGGCAATGGACGCTGGTAATATGCTTAAGCCGATGTTATCACGCGGTGAACTCCATATGATTGGTGCAACGACGTTAAATGAGTACCGTGAATATATCGAAAAAGACTCTGCATTAGAGCGTCGTTTCCAAAGAGTACTCGTTAGTGAACCGACAGTCGACGACACAATTTCAATTTTACGTGGTCTGAAAGAACGTTATGAAGTACACCACGGGGTAAGAATCACAGACCGTGCGTTAGTTGCTGCAGCAGAATTGTCAGACAGATATATTACAGAACGATTTTTACCAGATAAAGCCATCGACTTAGTCGATCAGGCGAGTGCAACAATTCGTACAGAAATGGGATCTAACCCAACTGAACTCGACCAAATCAATCGTAAAGTAATGCAGATGGAAATCGAAGAACAAGCATTATTAAAAGAGGACGACCCAGTATCTAAAGCACGTTTAGAAGAACTTCAAAAAGAACTTGCTGATGCGAGAGAAGCACAACAATCTCTAACTGCAAGAGTAGAGCGTGAACGTGAGCAAATTAGCGGAGTATCTCGTAAACGTGAAGAAATCGATAAAGCGCGCCAAGAATTAGAGGAAGCAGAAAGCAACTATCAATTAGAGCGTGCTGCTGAACTTCAGCACGGTATTATTCCGAAACTTCAAGCAGAGTTAAATGCTCTTGAAGCAGAACTTCATGACGAAACAGACGGTAAAGACCGTATTATCCGTGAAGTTGTTACAGATGAAGAAATCGGTATGATCGTATCACAATGGACAGGAATTCCAGTGACAAAACTCGTTGAAACAGAGAAAGATCGTCTGCTTAATTTACCGAAATTACTTCATCAGCGTGTCGTTGGTCAAGATGAAGCGGTAGAACTCGTATCTAACGCAGTTATTCGTGCAAGAGCAGGTATTAAAGATCCAAACCGTCCAATTGGTAGCTTCCTATTCTTAGGACCAACAGGTGTCGGTAAAACAGAACTCGCAAAAGCACTTGCTGAAACGATGTTTGATAGTGAAGACAACATGATTCGTATCGACATGAGTGAGTATATGGAAAAACACGCAGTGTCTAGATTAATCGGAGCGCCTCCAGGATACGTTGGATACGAAGAAGGTGGACAATTAACTGAGCAAGTGAGAAGACATCCGTATTCGGTGATTCTTTTAGATGAAGTTGAAAAAGCACATACAGATGTGTTTAACATCTTACTTCAAATTATGGATGACGGTAGACTGACAGATTCTCAAGGTCGTACTGTTGATTTTAAAAATACTATTCTCATCATGACATCGAACTTAGGATCACATTATCTACTCGATACGATGATTCAAGGTGGAGAAATTAACGATAAAACGAGAGAAGTCGTTATGAGTGAAGTGTTAACGCACTTTAAACCAGAAATCGTAAACCGTATGGATGACATCGTTATGTTTAGTCCATTAACTGAAGAAAATATGACAGGTATCGTCGATAAGTTAATCGATGAGTTAAATGACCGATTAAGCGACCAACATATGAGTATTTCAGTATCACAAGACGCTAAAAAATATATCGTTAAAGAAGCGTACGAACCAGAGTTTGGTGCACGACCATTAAAACGTTACATTCAACGTGAAATTGAAACACCACTCGCAATTAAAATGATTGAGTCGAACTTAGAAGAAGGTCTACACGTCGATATCGACGTAAAAGACGGCACATTTACATTTGACTTACAATAAAAATAAAACTCTATTGAGAAAAATCTCAATAGAGTTTTTTTAGTTTGAAAATAGTTCTGTCGCTTTAACCGCGCGTTTCCATCCGTCGTACTTTTTGTTAATTTTTTCTTTGTTTTCTTGAGGATGAAAAGTCTGGTCAATTGACTTCAGTTCTTTTAACGCTTCTTTTGATTCAAAGAAATTAACAGCAAGACCTGCTAAAAATGCTGCGCCAAGTGCAGTTGACTCTAAATATTTTGGCCTTTCAACAGTACATTCAAGTAAATCCGACTGGAACTGTATTAAAAAGTCATTTGCAGAAGCACCACCGTCGACGTTTAACTGCTTGATTTCTGTCTTACTATCTTTACGCATCGCATTTAGAACGTCATACGTTTGGTATGCGAGTGATTCTAACGTCGCACGTATAATGTCTTCTCTAGACGTGCCGCGAGTGATACCAAACATCGCCCCGCGTGCATGCATATTCCAATATGGCGCACCGAGTCCTGTAAACGCAGGAACGACATAGACATCCGTGTCATCAATTTCAGTTGCGAGTTGTTCGCTTTTTGCCGCATCATCAAAGAACATCATTTCATCTCTTAACCACTGAACGGCACTCCCCGCAACAAATATCAATCCTTCCAGTGCGTATTTAACAGGTTCATCTTTTAATTGATATGCGATAGTAGATATTAATCCATAGTTTGAAGCGGGTACTTCCTCACCTGTGTTTAATAGTAGGAAACAGCCAGTACCATATGTATTTTTTGCTTCTCCTTCTTCAAAACACGTTTGACCAAATAGTGCCGCTTGCTGGTCACCAGCGATTCCTGCGATTGGAATTGAAGCACCAAAGAAATGATTTGTATCCGTATACGCATAAATTTCACTAGAAGATTTTACTTCAGGCAACATTTTCTTAGGAATATTTAGAATTTCTAAAATCTCATCATCCCACTTGAGCGTATGAATGTTAAATAACATCGTACGACTTGCATTTGTGACATCTGTAATATGTGTTTTTCCAGATGTTAATTTCCACACAATCCAGCTGTCGATCGTTCCAAATAGTAAATCACCGTTTTCTGCCATTTCTTGTGCGCCTTCAACGTTGTCGAGTATAAAACGAACTTTCGTCGCTGAAAAATACGGATCTAATATAAGACCAGTTTTATCTTTAAATAACTCCTCATAGCCATTTGCTCTTAACTCTTCAGTAATTCCATCAGTTTGTCTCGATTGCCAAACAATTGCATTATAAATCGGAAGACCAGTGTGTTTGTTCCACACGACGGTCGTTTCACGTTGATTTGTTATACCAATTGCTTTTATCATATCGGCTGTTAAATTGTTATCTCCGAGTACTTGAGCGATAACAGATAATACAGAACTCCAAATTTCGTTTGCGTTATGTTCTACCCAACCAGATTTAGGGAAATATTGTTTAAACTCCATTTGCGATGTCGCTTTAATATCTCCATTTTTATCGACGAGGATTGCACGTGTTGACGTCGTTCCTTGGTCGATAGATAATATGTAACTCATCAGGTCACCTCGTTTATATAATGATAGAAAAAAAGACTCTATTCGTAATAGAGTCTTCTAGTAAGTATAGATTACTGTTTGTCCTCAGTGTAATTGTGGCGAGGCTTCATGACGACATCTAAGAAGAATACGACTAATGTAATAAGCACAGCAAATAATAATCCGATCTCAGGATATAGCTGTCCGCCACCACTTAAACTGTTTAGGATAAAGTTAATCATTTGAGTGAGCAAAAATGCCCAAATGAACGTGATTACAAATCTCAAATCAGACACTCCTAATAATTTAATTCTCTTTTCAATATTTATTTTACAATAAATCATTCAAAAAGTATACAACATAGAGTATAATATGTGTATGCGTTTACATGTAAGGCAATTTTTTAAAAATACATATCAGAATTTATTAAATTTTATGATAATATTGATTTATCTTACAATTGTCTTTACAATTAAAAACAACTTATTTGCACATCCTTTAAAATCATGAAAGGAAGTTTGGTGAACAATATGGATGAAAAATTACTATCAGTAAAGAACTTAACGACATCATTTAAAATTAAAGGGGAATACTACCCGGCTGTTGATAATGTTTCGTTCGATATTAAGAAAAACGAAGTACTCGCTCTCGTAGGTGAGTCAGGTTCAGGGAAAAGTGCGACAGCATTTTCTCTTATGAAATTACATAGACACGCGCGTGTTGAAGGTGAAGTATTCTTTGAAGATAAGGATATTTTGAAAGCAAGCGAGAAAGAAATGAATAACATTCGTGGTGGCGAATTCTCAATGGTTTTCCAAGACCCGATGACAGCGCTCAATCCTTTAATGAGAATAAAGGATCAAATTATAGAAACTTTAACAATTCATAAAACGAAAGAGAAAAACGAAAGAGAAGCTTATGCAATCGAGTTATTAAAACGTGTTGGTATTGCGAGAGCAGAACAAGTCGCTGAAGCATATCCGCATGAATTATCTGGTGGGATGAGACAGCGTGTCGTTATTGCGATTGCAATCGCAAACAAGCCCAAGCTATTAATCGCTGACGAACCGACAACTGCTCTTGACGTTACGATTCAAGCACAAATTTTAGATTTAATTCGTGAACTAAAAGACGACTTAGGTTCAGGTGTACTTCTAATTACTCACGACTTAGGTGTCGTTGCAGAAATGGCAGACAAAGTTGCTGTTATGTATGCAGGTCAAATTGTGGAGATGGCACCTGTTAAAGAATTGTTTAAAAACCCACTTCATCCGTATACGAGAAGTTTACTCAACTCGTTACCATCTGAAGATATGTTAGGGGATAAATTACACGTCATTCAAGGTGTAGTTCCAGCACTTGATAAGATGGATCGTACAGGTTGCCGATTTGCACCACGTATTCCATGGATTGACGAGTCGGCTCACGAAGAGAATCCTCAGTTACGTGAAGTTGAAGACGGACATTTTGTAAGATGTACGTGCTATAAACACTTCTACTTAGATTCTTCAGCTGAATTAACTCAAGAAGTAGAAGAGGAACAGTTTGGAGCGTTGCACCAAGGAGGTAATGAGTAATGGCGGAATACTTATTAGAAATTAACGACCTAAAGGTCTATTACCCAATTAAAGGTGGGTTCTTTAATACGACAAAGGATTACGTCCGTGCAGTTGACGGCGTAACGATTAAAATTCCAAAAGGAAAAACATACGGCTTAGTTGGAGAATCCGGTTCAGGTAAAACGACAACTGGTAAAGCTGTTATGGGACTAAATAAAGTTAGTGGTGGGGACATTTACTTCGAAGGTAAACATTTAAACAGTGGTAAGAAAGTAGACGTCAGTCGTGACGTTCAAATGATCTTCCAAGACCCGTACTCATCATTAAACCCACGTAAACGTGTATTTGATATCGTTGCTGAACCTCTTAAAAACTACGAGAAATTATCGAAAGATGCGCTAATTAAGGAAGTACTTCGACTGCTTTCTCGTGTAGGTTTACCACCAGGTTCAATTTACAAGTACCCACACGAATTCTCGGGTGGTCAGCGTCAGCGTATCGGTGTTGCACGTGCAATCGCGTTAAATCCGAAATTAATTATCGCGGATGAACCTGTATCAGCATTAGACGTATCAGTACAAGCACAAGTACTAAACTTCATGCAGGAAATCCAGCAAGATATGGATTTAACGATGTTATTCATTGCCCATGACTTAGGGGTAGTAAGACATATGTGTGAGTGGATTGGAATTATGTATCAAGGCAGACTTGTAGAAGAAGGTCCAGCAGAAGTGATCTTTAAAAATCCACAACATATTTACACGAAAAAATTAATTGCTGCAATTCCGGATGTAAACGTGGATAATATCGAAGAGAACTTACGTAAACGTAAAGAAGTTCAAGAAGAATATGAGAATCATTTCCAAGATTATTTAGATGAAGATGGTAAGCCTTTCCCTCTCGTTGAAATTTCTGAGAATCATAGAGTCGCTTTACCACCAGAAGGAGGTAAAAATTAAATGATCAAATTTACTATTAGACGATTCTTAATTGCATTACCACAATTATTCTTGCTGAGTTTATTAATTTTCTTCCTCGCAAGTTTAATGCCAGGGGATGCGTTAAGTGGGGTGTTAGACCCGAATATTTCTGCAGAAGCATTAGAGAGACAACGTGAGGCAATGGGGCTAAATAACCCATGGCCTATCCAATATAGAGACTGGGTATTCAACATGCTTCAAGGAGACTTTGGTCGTTCATACTTTAAACAACAACCAGTATTAGATGTTATTGGTGACCGTTTAATGAACACAGTTTGGTTATCATTATTCTCTACGATTTTAATTTATTTACTCGGTATTCCATTAGGAATGTTATCAGGTCGTTATAACGATTCATTATTAGACAACGTTATTACAGGTTACACATACTTAGGTTTCGCAACACCAACATTCATGTTCGCTTTACTTATGGTATTAGTATTCGGATTTAATTTAGGTTGGTTCCCAACTTCAGGTTCAGTGAACCCGAATGTAGAACCATGGACGATAGAATACTTCATTAGTAAAATACACCACTTAATATTACCGTCCCTATCGATCGCGTTAATTGGACTCGTTGGTACGGTTCAGTACTTACGTGGTGGTATTATTGAAACGAAACAAAAAGATTACGTTACACTTGCACGTGCAAAAGGTTTATCTGAAAGTAAAGTGTATAGAAGACATATTTTCAGAAACGCGATTATCCCAATCGCTGCATTCTTTGGTTATGAAATCGCAGGATTACTTGGTGGTTCGATTTTCATCGAGATGATTTACGCGTATCCAGGAATGGGTCGTTTATTCTTAGAATCAATTTCAACGCGTGACTTCAGTGTTGCGAACGTATTAATTTTATTCTATGGATTCTTAACAATTGTTGGTACATTATTATCTGACATTATTTTAAGTATTATCAATCCAAGGATTCGTATTAAATAAGGAGGGTGTCACATGACAAAGGATAATAAAAATTTAAATGATGAAAACCGTGAGTTAAAAGATGTCAATCCAGACAACACAGGTTTTGAGAATGACAAAAATGATGCACACCCGACGAATATAGATACACATAATCAAGCAGGTGTGTACGGAATTGAATCACACGATTCAATCGACGTAGAGAACTTGCCGAGATTGACACCGGGGTGGAAAGTTTTACTTCAAGAAATTTTAGTAGATAAAGTTGCGCTTTTCAGCTTAATTATTATGATTGCAATTACATCATACGTTTTTGGACTAACGATGTTCTTAAAACAATCAGAAATCGTAACAGTAGACTTATTATCACTGAACCAACCGCCAAACGAAGAGTTTAGACTCGGTACGGACTACGGTGGACGTGATATTTTTGGACAATTAATTATCGGTACGAGAAACTCGTTACTAATTGGTTTCCTCGTTACAGCAATATCAGTATCATTCGGTACGGCTTATGGAGTAATCTCTGGTTACTTCGGAGGACAAGTGGACAATATCCTCATGCGTATCGTAGACTTTATGATGGTTTTACCGTTCATCATGATCATCGTTGTGTACGTTACAATTTCACCAAGCTATAATGTCGTGAGTTTCTCACTCATCATGAGTGCGTTCTTATGGACAGGTACAGCGAGATTAATACGTTCACTAGCGATTCAAGAGAAAGAACAAGACTATATTAACGCTTCGAGAACGTTAGGTAGTTCTCACGTTAAAATTATATTTACACAGTTATTACCGAACTTAGTCGGTATTATCATTGTTAACTCAACGCTATCACTCGCTTCGAATATCGGTATTGAGTCGGGACTCTCATTCATTGGATTTGGATTCCCTGAAGATACACCGTCACTCGGAACGCTATTATCTTATGCAACACAAACGCAAACGCTACGCTTAAGACCGTGGATCTGGGCACCAGCGGCGATATTAATCTTAATCTTAATGCTTTGTGTACGTAACGTTGGTGAAGCGTTACGCCGAGCAGGAGATGCGAGACAACGTAATGCATAAATTTACATTTAAGACCAAGCGAATGCTTGGTCTTTTTTGTGTTATTTAATAATTACAAAAAATTTGTAAAAAATATTCGAAAACGATTTCACTTTTTTTCGAAATAGGGTATAATATTGTTATAGATTTAAAACGGTTTCAATTTTTTGAAAAGAAATTCAATTTTGATATTGATTAATCTGAATTTTATGATAATATCAAAATTAGATAACATTTCTATACCGTTATCTTTTATATCTAAAGGGGGAAACAAAGATGAAGAAACACAATTGGTCTCGCGTACTTTTCGGTATGGGATCATCTCTAGCTCTTGTTCTTGCAGCTTGTGGTGGCGGAGGAAGCGATGACGCTGCTGACGGCGATAAGGACAAAAAAGATGACGGCGGCGGTACAAGTAACGCAGAGCCTAGCGAAGAAGGAGTCTATAATTACGAAGACTTCAGCAAAACGGTTTCAAACACAGGTGAACCTTCTGGTTCAGGTACGTTAAAAGTTGGTTACACTTCAGATACTCCATTTGAAGGTACACTAAACTGGGCGTTCTACCAAGGTGCGCCAGATGCTACTATGATTGGATACTTCGATGAAGGTGTATTCAGAATGGATGCTGACTTCCAGTACACTCAAGACGGATTAATCGGATTTGAGTTAAACGAAGAAGACAACACAGTAACGTTCAAATTACAAGCAGATGCTAAATGGCACGATGGTACACCAGTTACTATCCAAGACTATGTTGCATCATACGAAGTAATCGGTCACCCTGACTACGACGGTGTTCGCGGATCAAGCGATGGATTTACATTAATTGAAGGATACGAAGAGTATCAAGCTGGTGAAGCTGATGAAATCTCTGGTATCGAAGTTGTAGACGATAAAACAGCTGTATTTACATACAAAGAACTTGCACCATCATTAACGGCTGGTGGTTTCTGGGCATACTTATTCCCTGAAAAGTACTACGAAGGTGTAGAAGTTAAAGATATGGCAGCAGCAGATCAAACACGTCAAAACCCAATTGGTATTGGACCATATAAAATTAAATCAATCACTTCAGGTGAAGCGATTATCCTTGAGAAAAACGAAGATTACTGGCAAGGTGAACCAGGAATGGACGGAATCGAAATCAAAGTTATTCCTTCATCTTCTGTAGCTGATGCGGTTCAAAAAGGTGATATCGACGTAGCGTTATCATTCCCAACTGACCAATATCCAGACGTTGCTGAAATGGATAATGTTGAATGGTTAGGTCAAATTGACGGAGCATACACTTACATTGGTTTCAAACTTGGTGAGTGGGATGCAGACAAAAACGAAGTTAACTACAAGCCAGACGAAATGAAAATGGGTGACAAAGAATTACGTCGCGCAATGTGGCACGCAGTTGACAACGATGCTGTCGGTAATAAGTTCTATAAAGGTCTACGTTGGGGAGCGAACTCATTAATCACTCCTTACCACAAAGACTGGTATAAAGAAGACTTAGAAACTCCTAAATACGATCCAGAAAAAGCAAAACAAATCTTAGCTGACGCTGGATATGAAGACACAGACGGAGACGGATTCGTTGAAACACCAGACGGTGAAAAACTACAAATCAACTTCGCTTCTATGTCAGGTGGAGACATTGCTGAACCATTAGCAAACTACTACATCCAATCTTGGAAAGAAATTGGACTTAACGTAGAAAAAACTAACGGTCGTTTAATCGAATTCAACACATTCTACGACATGCTTAAAAACGATGACAAAGACATTGACATCTACCAAGGTGCATGGGGTGTAGGTTCTGACGTTGACCCTTCAGGATTATACGGAAGAAAAGCTGCATTCAACTACCCACGTTACGCTTCTGAGAAAAACGATGAATTACTTAAAAAAGGTAACTCACAAGAAGCACTTGATATTGAATACAGAAAAGAAGTATACAATGAGTGGCAAGAGTTAATGGCTGAAGAAATTCCAGTATTCCCAACTCTTTACCGTGCGTACGTAGTACCAGTTAACAAACGTGTTAAAAACTGGACTGAAGAGTACGAATACAACCCTGACTTCCAATTATACAAAGTCGGTGTAGATGAAGAGTAATTCGCTACTCACTAAAGCTTAAGTACATGAGTACTTAAGCTTTTTTTGTTTGATTAAAACAAAAAAATGTGCTAAATTAGTACCTAGTAATAAAAAGGTGAGGTGTGGCGAGATGACGAATGTAGGGATCATCGGTATGGGAAGTTATTTACCAGAAAAAGTAATGACCAATCACGACTTTGAAAAGATATTAGATACGTCAGATGAATGGATTACTGAAATGACGGGTATAAAAGAAAGACGCTTTGCTGAAGATAATATTGATACGAGTGACATGGCAGTAATAGCAGCTAAAAGAGCGATGGAGAACTCTGGAGTAACAAAAGATGACATCGATATGATTATCGTTGCTACTTCAACACCAGACCATCACTTTCCCACAGTCGCGAATATCGTTCAAAGTAAACTTGAGTTAAATCATGTACCATCATTTGACCAAGCAGCGGCTTGTACAGGATTTATATATGGGTTAGCGACTGCTTATAATTACATAAAAGCAGGGACTTATAAAAAGGTGCTTGTCATCGGTGCAGATAAGTTATCAAAAAAGATCGATTTTGACGATCAATCTACGGCGATACTTTTTGGAGATGGTGCGAGTGCAGCTATCGTTGGTGAAGTCAGCGAGGGATACGGTATCAAATCGTTTGAACTTGGTAGTAACGGTGACGGTGGTAAGTGGCTATATGACGATAAAGATACGAAATACATTAAAATGAACGGAAGAGAAGTATTTAAGTTCGCAGTAAGAATTATGGGAGAACTCAGCGTATCTGTTACAGAAAAAGCGGATATGACAAGTGAGGATATCGATATGCTCATCCCGCACCAAGCGAATATTCGTATTATGGAATCGGCTAGAAAGAGAATGAACTTACCGAGAGAAAAAATGAGTGAAACGATTCAATTATATGGAAACACGTCTGCGGCTTCAATTCCAATTAGCATTGAACATGAAGTCAAACATAATAAAATAAAAGATGGAGATAATATCGTCTTAGTTGGGTTCGGCGGCGGCTTAACATGGGGCGCTGTCTGTATGACTTGGGGAAAATAATAGGAGGAATATAAATGAACGAAAGAAGAGTTGTAATTACAGGTATGGGAGCATTAACACCAATTGGAAATACTGTCGATGAGATGTGGGAAAACGCATTAAACGGTGTAAACGGAATTGGTGAAATTACGAGAATTGATACGAGTGATTATGATGTACACGTTGCTGGTGAGCTAAAAGACTTTGACGGTGAAGAATATTTTGGCCGTAAAGAGGCACGTCGTATGGACCGTTTTACGCAATATGCTGTTGCTGCTTCAGATGAAGCGGTTAAAGATTCTGGATTAAATATCGACGAAATTTCAGAACGTACAGGAGTATGGATTGGGTCAGGTATCGGTGGTATTCAAGCATTAGAGGACGGGTTAAGAGTATTATTTGATCGTGGACCAAAACGAGTGAGCCCATTATTTGTACCAATGATGATTCCAGATATGGCAGCTGGTCAAGTATCGATTCGCCATAACGCAAAAGGACCTAATGGTGCAACTGTAACTGCATGTGCAACAGGTACGAACTCGATTGGGGACGCGTTTAGAATCGTTGCAAGAGGCGATGCTGACGTCATGATTTCAGGTGGAACAGAATCGCCAATTACACATATGGGTGTTGCTGGATTCCAAGCGAACCGTGCGTTAAGTAAGTCGAACGATCCGAACTATGCTTCTGTTCCATTTTCAGAGGACCGTTCAGGTTTTGTAATGGGTGAAGGTGCAGGGATCGTTATTTTAGAAGAGTTAGAGCATGCGAAAGCACGCGGAGCAAAAATTTATGCTGAAGTCGTCGGTTACGGCTCAACAGGAGATGCGCATCATATTACAGCACCAGCACCTGAAGGTGAAGGTGGTGCACGTGCGATTCAAGCGGCGTTAAACGATGCTGGTATTCAACCAGAACAAGTTCAATATATTAACGCACACGGTACATCAACACCATACAACGATGAGTTTGAAACACTTGCGATTAAAACAGTGTTTGGCGATCATGCATACAATTTAAAAATCAACTCAACAAAATCAATGACTGGTCACTTACTCGGTGCAACTGGTGCTATGGAAGCGATTATTACTGCGAAAAGTATTCAAGAAGGCAAAATCCATCCGACGATTAACTTAACAAATCAAGATCCTAAACTTGATTTAGACTATGTTAAAGATGGACAAGAAGAATTAGACATCGAATATGCGGTTACAAATAGTCTAGGATTCGGTGGTCATAACGCGACACTCGTGTTAAAAAAATACACAGAATAATATATAGGCAAAATTTTAATACATGCGATATCTAAATTGATATCGCGTGTATTTTTTTATACTAAATAAACATGTATTAAAACAATAAAAAAGAATTATTTATATAAAAACGCTTTAAATACTATGTAAAACGCTTTTATGATTTTGTATACTAAACTTATATTGTAAAAGGAGGCGCTATTAGTGCTATTATTAGGAGCTACACGTGTACGTGATGCTGTCACTTTAGATTGGCAAACGTACGTTATGATTGTACTTTACTTCTTAATATTATTATTCATTGGTTGGTACAGTTACAAAAGATCTACTGGAGACTTAAACGAGTATATGCTAGGTGGTCGTAACATTGGACCATATGTAACCGCACTATCCGCAGGAGCAGCAGATATGAGTGGTTGGATGATCATGGGGCTACCGGGTGAGGTATACTCAGTTGGTCTTTCAGCAGCATGGCTTGCGATTGGTTTAACAGTGGGTGCTTATGTGAACTACTTCGTCGTTGCACCGAGATTACGTGTGTATACTGAAATCGCAAATGATTCGATTACGATTCCTGAATTTTTAAATAACCGTTTAAGTGATAACACAAACTTAATTAAGATTATTTCAGGTCTGATTATCGTTGTATTCTTTACATTATATGTAAACTCAGGACTCGTTGCAGGTGGACGTTTATTTGAAAGTGCATTTGGTACGTCATACCACTTCGGTTTAATCTTAATTGGTGTAATCATCATCGTTTACACATTCTTTGGTGGATATCTAGCAGTATCACTCACAGACTTCTTTCAAGGTGTTATTATGTTAATTGCGATGGTAATGGTACCGATTGTGGCGATGCTTCAATTATCAGGCTTTGATACTTTAAGCCAAGCAGCAGAAATTAAACCGACAAACTTAGATTGGTTTAAAGGTACGACAGTTATCGGTATTATTTCATTTATTGCATGGGGTCTAGGTTACTTCGGACAACCACATATCATCGTTCGATTTATGTCTGTTCAAAACGTTAAAAAATTAAGAACCGCACGTCGCTTTGGTATTGGTTGGATGGCAATCAGCCTACTCGGTGCGGTACTCGTTGGTTTAACAGGAATTACGTTCGTAAATAGTAATGGATTAGTACTCGAAGACCCAGAAACAATCTTCATTTTAATGGGGCAATTATTATTCCACCCATTAATTGGTGGGTTCTTACTCGCAGCAATTTTAGCAGCGATTATGAGTACGATTGCGTCACAATTAATTGTAACGTCTAGTGCGTTAACAGAAGACTTCTATAAGTTAATTCGTGGTAAAGAAAATGCTGAAAATCGTCAAAAAGAATTTGTTATGGTAGGGCGTGTTTCAGTACTACTCGTTGCAGCAGTAGCGATGGTTATTGCATGGAGTCCGAATGCTACAATCCTAGACTTAGTAGGTAACGCATGGGCAGGATTCGGTGCAGCATTTGGTCCAATCGTAATCCTCTCACTTTACTGGAAAGGTTTAACAAGAACAGGTGCATTATCAGGTATGATCGCAGCATCAGTGACGGTTATTCTTTGGATTACAGTTATTTCACCAATGGGTGAGACGGGTTCAGATTTCTGGAACTTATATGAAATTTTACCAGGTTTCATCGTTAACTTAATCGTAACTGTTGTTGTAAGTCTATTTACAGCAAAACCAGCTCAAGATGTTGAAAAAGAACTTAATACAGTAAAATCAATTATCAAACATGAATTAGAATAAAATAAAACGGGGAAATATTCCCCGTTTTATTTTTGTGCTTATTTTCTTTTTCGTCCGAGTCCGACGGCATTTTCCATTTTAGTTAACGTTTTTATTGTCTTCTTAAATGCACGATCACGGCCTTCATCTAAAATTTCGTCGAGTTCTTCAGAGATTAAGTAATGATTTACTTTTTCTTGGAAATCAGTTAAGAATACTTTAACGATTTCACCTAAGTCCTTTTTAAAATCACCGTATGTCTTACCTTCGTACTTCGCTTCGATTTCTTCAATCGTATAATCTGTAAAACTCGAATAAATGACGAGTAGGTTAGAAATTCCTGGTTTATTTTCTTTATCATATTTTACAACCATGTCAGAATCCGTCACTGCGCTACGGATTTTTTTTGCAGCGGCATTTGGATCGTCCATTAGAGAAATAAACGCTTTTTGATTTGCATCACTTTTGCTCATCTTGCTCGTTGGATCTTGTAAGCTCATAATACGCCCACCAAATTTTGGAAGTCGTGTTTCAGGAATCGTAAAGATTTCTTTATAACGGAAGTTGAAACGCTCAGCGAGTGTGCGCGTTAACTCTAAGTGTTGCGCTTGGTCATCACCAACTGGTACTACGTCTGCATTGTATAGTAAAATATCTGATACCATTAATGTTGGATAAGTAAATAATCCGACTGGAATACCTTCTTTTTGAGATTGTTTACGTGCTTTATCTTTAAATTGTGTCATACGTTCTAATTCACCCATATACGATAACGTTTGGAAAATCCACGTCGCTTGTGTATGAGTTGGAACTTCAGATTGTATAAAAAGCACGGCCTTGTTAGGATCTAATCCAGCTGCAAGATAAATTGCAGCGAGTAGTTTAGTATTTTTACGTAATTCTAATCGATCTTGTGGTACAGTAATCGCGTGTTGGTCGACGATACAAAAATATGACTCATACTCTTCTTGCATTTCGACGAACTGGGTAATCGCTCCGATATAGTTACCAATTGTTGGTATACCACTTGGTTGAATACCAGAAAATAATGTTTTCATATGGTTTGCCTCCGAAAAATGTATTATCTTTATTTTAATACTGTTTATAGTTTCTATCAAATGTCGATTTTTCTAGCATAATTTAACATTTTTTTCAAACTTTTTAAGAAATTTTCATGTTATTTTAATGTTCAGGGTTTATAATATAATCATCAGGGGAATAAGATGTTTAATTAATTAAAAAATGTCTGTTTTTACTATAATAGAAAATATTGGAGTGTGAAAATTATGGTTACATTATTTACATCACCGAGTTGTACGTCTTGTCGCAAAGCTAAAGCATGGTTAGAAGACAATAACATTCCATACACTGAAAGAAATATTTTTTCAGAAGCATTAACGCTTGATGAAGTTAAAGAAATTTTAAGAATGACTGAAGACGGAACAGATGAAATCATCTCAACACGTTCTAAGACATTCCAAAAATTAAATGTAGATATCGACAGTTTACCAATGAATGAACTGTATACTTTAATTATGGATAATCCTGGTATGTTAAGACGTCCAATCATTATCGACCATAAACGACTACAAGTCGGTTATAATGAAGATGAAATTAGACGCTTCTTACCAAGAAAAGTTCGTACATTACATTTAGAAGAAGCAAAACGTATGGCTGAATAATTATATAAACTAATAGCTTGTAACTGAAAAGTTACAAGCTTTTTTATTTGAGTTTTTAAATTGGCATTTTTGTTGCAAAACTCGTATAATGAACGTTACTATTAAAAGTGAGGGGTGAGTGCATGAGATTTGAAAGAATTGACGATGAGACGTTGAAATTCTATATTTCTTATAATGATATTGAAAATCGAGGTTTTAGTCGAGAAGAGTTATGGATGGATCGTAAACGTGGTGAAGAATTTTTCTGGAAACTCATGAACGAAGTTAGTGACGAACATACAAAAGAATTCATGAGTGATGGCCCGTTATGGATTCAAGTTCATGCATTTGACCGAGGAATCGAAGTAATCGTGTCAAAATCCCAGTCAGAAAACAAAAATGGATTTGGACTTTCAAGTAAACATGATGATCTGGAGTTACAACAATTACTCGATGAAACGTTCAACGACGATGATGATATAGATAATAAAAAAGATAAAGATGATTTAATTGAAGACTTTTTAGAAACGCAAGAATCAATGGATGTAGAAGAATTCGAGAAATTAAAAGAAATGTTACAAGAAGAAATGGAGCGTGATTATACGCGACCGTTTATCGTTAAATTTGATGATATCGATACATTAATTGATTATAGCTATCGTCAAGAAGAAGATGAAACGCTATATGACGATTTACTTTTATCATATAATAATTCGTTCTATTATTTAGTGTACTTCACAAATGAGGGCCATCCGTATGCAGAGAAAATGAAACTCAATTTACTTGAGTATGGTGAACGCTCAGATAGAAACGAAGCAGTTTTAATCGAATACGGAAAGACAATTATGGCATACAACGTAAGACGTCAATTAAGAAAACAATTCGAAATTAAAAAATAAAAAAAGACAAAGCCCCTTTTTCTAGCATATATAGAAAAAGGGGTGTTTTTATGTTAATCGCAATTGATAAATTCGGAAATGAAATCGATGCAAAAGACGCCAAACGAAATGAAAAATATTACTGTCCGGTATGTAATAGCGAAGTAAACGTGGTGATATTAAAAAAGAGCACTTTTCACACATCAGCATTCATATGTGTGAGCGCCATTTATATAACCGTGAATCTGAACTTCATCTAAAATTAAAACACGACTTATACTTTAAATTTGGACAAATTTTTAACGTGAAAATGGAATACTATTTAGAACGTATCCAACAAATACCAGATTTACTTATCGATGATAATCACGCAGTTGAAATTCAACTATCAAAAGTTTCTCCGACGATTATATTAAATCGAACAAAAGGATATAAAAAAGAAGGAATTGACGTCACGTGGTTATTAAAAGAAGAGGACTTAATTCTAAGAGGGAATCTTCTGTACTTAACACAGTTTCACTATGCAGTGATGAAAGATTTCGTATTATATACAGTTAACGATCAACTCACTGTAAAACGCTATGTATTACTTAAAAATATTGAACAAAACAAGTGGCTCTTTAAAATCGAAACGATTAGATACGCAGAAATATTTAATCATTATTGTCCTTTATTTTCGATTGAAACGAGAAGTAATGATGATCTATTATCTGAAATTCAAAAAGAAAGAAATAAACGTAGTTATTTAAACCCGACGATTTCACTTTTATATCATTTATCCCTTAATACAAATCATTTACCAAAATTTCTATACTACATGACACCATCCGAGAGATTTATTAATAATAATCCACTTGAATGGAAGCTCTTTTTGTACCATGCTGCAATTAATAAAAATTATGACTTTAATCAATTTGTAAAATCTCTAAGTATACGAAAAGTGAATGGGATGAGTGAATATGATATCGCGAATCGATTATTAAAAGAATTTAAAGAAATATTTCGAATTGCGAACAAAATTAGTTGCATCAAAGTCTAAATATTGAGAAAATGTAAGTGATTACAAATTTGGAGGTACATTATGGGAGAATTATTAAAACGTGAAGATCAACGCGTAGAAGATACGTGGGATTTAACATCAATTTTTGAATCAGATGAAAAATGGGAGGAAGCATATAAAGAAGTAGAGGATCGTCTTTCTGAAGCGGATACGTTCAGAGAAAAAGGCATTCAAAGTTCTGACGACTTACTAGAAGTGCTTGAAGCTGAAAGAGATTTAGGCGTTACTTTATCACAAGTATATGTGTATTCACATTTAAAACATGACCAGGATACATCTAACAGTAAATACCAAAGCATGGAATCTCGTGCAATGTCTTTATATACAAAATTTGCTTCAGCATGGAGCTTCTTAACTCCAGCACTTATGCAAATCGATGAAGAGACGTTAAACAGCTATGCTGAAGAAGATAAATTAAAAGAATTTAAGTTCGACCTAGAAAAGATTAACAAACAACGTGCACACGTATTAAGCGATAAAGAAGAAAAGTTACTCGCTCAAGCAGGTCTCGTATTAAACAACCCAGGATTGACATATGCGATTTTTAATAACGCAGATTTATCGTTTGATAATGCAGTAGACTCTGACGGAAATTCACACGTATTAACTCAAGGGACGTATATTGATTTACTTAAATCAAGCGATAGAACGCTTAGAAAATCAGCATATGAAACTCTATACAAGAAGTATGGAGAATATGAAAATACGTTAGCTCAAACACTTTCTGGTGAAGTCGATAGTCATGTGTTCACTGCTGAAGCACGTGGCTACAAGTCAAGCCGTGATCAAGCGTTATCAAACAACCACATTCCTGAAGAAGTATATGACCAACTTGTTGACGTAGTTAATGATAACCTTCATTTACTACACAGATATACTGAGTTACGTAAAGAGATGTTAGGTTTAGATGAGTTAACGATGTATGATATTTATACACCGCTCGTCGACGAAGACTTTAAAGTCACATACGAAGAAGCAAAAAATCACGTCATCGAAGGAATGGCACCACTCGGTGAAGAGTATCAAGACATTTTAAGAGAAGGATTTAACAACCGCTGGGTAGATATTTACGAAAACAAAGGTAAACGTTCTGGTGCGTATTCTTCTGGAACATATGGTACAAATCCATATATTTTAATGAACTGGCAAGATAACGTTGATAACATGTTTACGTTAGCACATGAGTTTGGGCATTCAGTACACAGCTACTACAGCCGTAAAAACCAAACAGCGAACCAATCAGGGTATTCAATTTTCGTCGCAGAAGTGGCTTCTACATTTAACGAGGCATTACTTGCAGATTATCTATATAAAAATTTAGATGACGATAAAAAGAAATTATATCTATTAAATGAGCAACTTGAAGGATTCAGAGGAACGGTATTCCGTCAAACGATGTTTGCTGAATTCGAACATAAGATTCATACGTTAAAAGAAAGCGGCGAGCCGTTAACAGCGGACAAATTAAACGAAGTGTATGGTGATTTAAACAAGAAATACTACGGTGACGCAGTATCATATGACGATTTAATAAGTAAAGAGTGGGCAAGAATTCCACACTTCTATATGAATTACTACGTCTATCAATATGCAACAGGTTATTCAGCAGCTGCGACGTTATCTGAAATCGTATTAAACGGTACAAAAGAAGATAGCGATCGCTACATTAACGAATTCCTGAAAAAAGGTTCATCAAACTATCCAATTGAAATCTTAAAAAATGCGGGTGTCGATATGACAACGCGTGAACCAATTGAAAAAGCGATGAAATTCTTTGAAGAGAAGTTAGATCAATTCGAACAACTCATTAAAAATAAATAATGATATAAACTAAATATGAGAGTCACTCGTGACTCTCATATTTTTATATATAAAAAAAGCAACCATTTATACATGGTTGCCGACTGCTTCAAAATAGATTTCATCTCCGTGTGTGACAGAGCTGATATACTGTGACAATTGTAGTTGTTTTAATTCTTTTAGTAATACAGAATCTTGCCAATCATAGATTATCTTTAACTCATCGATGCTGACGAGTTCGTTCTTTTTAATATATTCATAAATATGAGGCAATGCTTTCTTTTGTATATCGATTTCTAGTAATTCATGGATGACGTATGCGTAAATGAAATATTCGTTAACACCTTCAATTTTAAGACCTTCGGACTCAATGTCACCGCTAAAAAATACAAATGTTGGTAGTAGATTGATATCCAGTTCACGATATAATGCAAGATCACGATTTAATAACGTGTGTAAGTTTTCAGATTCCATCTCATCCATAAATGAATGAATATCAAGGTTTGCGAGCGTTGCGCTATCGATAATATGTTCTTTTGTGCACACAGAATTCGTCGGTGAAATTCTGTTAAATAAATAACGCATAAACTTACGTGCTCTATTTCTTCCTTGCACTTCTGCTGCTTTGTACGCAAGAGCGATATTGTCAATCTTTGAAGTCGACTGTGCCTGACATTTTGTCAGTACTCTTAATGAGGGAGCAAGTATTTTATTGATACGAACATAATCACCATACTCGAGTAGTAGCTTGTTTACGATTGCTTCCATTTTTAAAGCATCTTTATGGAACGGATCAAAGAAATAATATATTTCAATTTGATGTTCTACTGGTTCGAGGAATAGTGAAATTACATTTGAATGTTTCAAAATCTGTCACCTCTAAATAATAATGAATCAGCGACTGTTAACCATCGCGTTTGCTGTAATTTCATAACGTCTTAATACTTGAATTTTAACATCATCTGGAATGTTTAAGTCATTCATTGCCTTAGACATATTGTCGAGCCAAGCATCTCTTTCCTTTGTTGTGATAGGAAACGGCATATGTCTCATTTTTAACATAGGATGACCAAATGTTTCATTATACTTATTTGGACCACCGAGAAATTGGATTTGAAAGAGTTTTTGTTTGTAGCGCGTTTCAGTTAAATCATCTGGAAATAAAAAACGCATGCGTGGGTCTTTATCAACATAATCATAAAAACGATCGACTAACGCTTCGATTGTCTCTTCACCAAGTTGCTTATATACTGTAACCATCTATTTCTCCTTAATTCGACTCTAATGCATTATAAAAACGTTCAACTTTAACAGGCGTATCTTTTTTAGTAATGTTAAACGTATGTAATAGCTCATTGAAGATTGTCTCTTTCGACACGTCATCTACTTCAAATTCGATTTCGTAATCTTCATGACCTAAATATGTACTGTAATCTAAAACGAGTGTTCCACCATTATAATCTATTTCTTTACGAAGTGTCGTTAATTTGCCTACGACACGTAATGTTCGGTTAATTAAATGACTACGTATAATTAAAAACATCGGACGACTGAGCATATCTTTATTTACAATATCTCCGATATGTATATCTTCATAAAGAGGGTTGTGAAACTCTTCAGTCACGTGTTCATCCATCGGAACTTTTAGCGTCAACATATTCATATCTTCACGCTTTCGAATACGTAGCATTAAGTGATTACTTCTTAAATCGAAACGGTCCGTATCGACGTAGTAATTCGTCTGAGAGACAGCTTCAACATCTTTAAATAACGCATGTTCTATATTTTCAAATTCATCTTTAGTTAATAAGTTTTTAAATTCAATTTCAGTCTCTTGCATAATGACCTCCTATTCATTATTATTGCGATTTCATAAGATTAAGTAAAGCATTACACATTAAGTACGTCGAAAGGGTACAAGTGTGGTAGAATAAGTACCGGTAGAGGTGAAAGTAATGGATATATATATTAATGAAATTAAATATGAAGACGATACATTAAAATGTTATGTTGAAAATGATTTGACGAATAAAACACTCATAAGTACAGAGCAAATGATTGTAGACTCTGATAACTTTACGATTATTTACATATTAGATGATGGTGAAGAGTACATCCGCACACATTTCGTATCCGAAACGTGGGAAATGTTAGCGAGATACTATAACAAAACTGTCACTGTAAACGATCAAGTAGAGCTTAAAGAGTTTTTCACGGAATTAGATGTGTTACTCGACAATATTAAAGATAATAGTAATTATGGCAAAGAGTTTGAAGGTAAAATTGTAGAAACTTTTGCAATTTAAAAGGGGGCTTAAAATATGGATGAGTGGAGCGTATTTTTATCTCCGTATCGACAAGCCATCGATGAACTTAAAATTAAGTTAAAAGGTATTCGACAAGAATATAAATTAACGAACCGTTCGTCTCCAATAGAATTTGTTACTGCAAGAGTAAAGCCAGTACAAAGTATTATTGAGAAGGCGAGTAAAAATAATATCTCTTATGACGAACTTAGAAAAGATATGTACGACATCGCTGGTGTCCGTATTATGTGCCAGTTCGTCGATGATATTATGATTATTAGAGACTTAATCGATAAGCGAGAAGATATGAGAATTATCGAAGAGCGTGATTATATTAAACATACGAAAGAAAGTGGATATCGTTCGTATCACATCATTATAGAATACCCAGTTTCAACAGTAGACGGTACGGTAAATATATTAGCTGAAATTCAAATCCGTACACTTTCTATGAACTTTTGGGCGACGATTGAACACTCGCTGAACTACAAATATAAAGGTGAGTACCCAGTAGAAATTAAAGAAAGACTTCAAAATGCAGCGGACGCCGCGTATCAGCTCGACCAAGAAATGTCATTAATACGTGAGGAAGTTCAAGAGGCACAGAAGTTCTTTTCTAAGAAGCGCAACATCTAAACGAGGAGGAGATAATTATGCGATTTACAGTTATCTCAAAAAACGACGAAAAGTCAAAGTATACACGCGAGTATTTAATTCAAGGGATGAAAAAACGCGGTATGGAAGAAGATAATATACATCCGGAAATTATTATCTCCGTCGGTGGCGATGGAACGTTACTCGGTGCGTTTCATATGTATCAACATTTATTAAAAGAAACGATGTTTGTCGGTGTCCATACTGGAAACCTTGGATTTTACGCAGACTTTCATCCAGAAGAAGCGGACCTGTTAATAGACTTAATAGACCGTGGGAAATTTGTTGAAACAGAATTCCCATTAGTCGCTGTTACAGTAAATACAGATGACGGTGAAGAACGTCATCTCGCGTTAAATGAGACGACATTAAAAATGGTACAAGGGTCGACGCTTGCGGTGGATGTTGGTATCGGTGGGAAACATTTTGAAAAGTTTAGAGGAGACGGTATTTGTGTGTCCACACCGTCTGGTTCTACAGCATACAACAAGTCACTGGGTGGTGCGTTAATTCACCCGTCATTTCGATCGATTCAACTTACAGAAATCGCATCGATTAACAACCGAGTATTTAGAACGATTGGTTCATCGATTATTTTACCGAGCCATCACACGTTAAACGTGTATCCAAATAAAGCAGATACGCATTTACTGACAATCGATCACCTACATTTTCAGAAAAATGGTATTCGTTCAATTGAATATCAAGTGGCAGAGGAAACGATAAAATTTGCCCGTTTTAGACATTTTCCATTTTGGCATCGAGTCAGAGAGTCGTTTATATCAAGTGAGAGGTGAGTAAGATGTCAGTTGAAACAGAAGAAAAAGACTACACAAAACATGTGGAAGATATAGAGATAAAAGCAGCATATGATAACTTGATTATGCTGTTAGAACAAGAATCTTATGAGCCGTTTCGAGAAGAGTTTTTAAAACTCCACGAATACGAACAAGGTGAGTTCTTCAGTCTATTAAATGATGAAGATAGAGAAAAATTATATCATTTACTCAGTCCAAAAGAAGTGGCGGATTTCTTTGACACGCTATCTATTTCGAATGAGGAAATGGAAGAGATTTTAACAAGTATGGACGCGAGATACGCTGCACAAGTACTCGGTGCAATGCAGTACGACAACGCAGCGGACATTATGAACTTCTTACCAAAAGAAGTCATGATGAGCTTCTTAGCACTAATGAAAAAAGAAGACCGCGAAGAAATTCGTATATTAATGAACTACGAAGATGATACTGCGGGAGGTATCATGACGACGGAGTTCGTCTCAATCGACAGTGAAATGACTGTCCATGAGGCGATGGTGCACTTAAGGAAAGTAGCTCCAGATAGCGAGACGATCTACTACTTATTTGTCACTGATATTAACAACAAACTCGTCGGTATTATTTCGCTTAGAGATTTAATAATTGCGGATGAAGACGAATATATTGGCGATATTATGAAAGAACGTGTCATCTCGGTAAATGTCGCAGACGACCAAGAACAAGTTGCGTACATGATGAGAGACTATGACTTCTTAGCAGTACCAGTTCTAGATTATCAAGAACACTTAGTCGGTATCATTACTGCCGACGATATCATGGACGTTATCCAAGAAGAAGCAGAGGAAGACTACTATAGACTTGCCGGTATGAGTGATGAAGGGTCACCACTTGACGATTCATCATTTACAGCAGCTAAAAAGAGACTTCCATGGCTCATTGGTTTAACGCTTATGGGTATGATTACCGCGACGATGTTATCTACGTTTGAAGAAACGCTTGAAAAAGTAGCGTTACTCGGAGCGTTTATACCGATTATCGGTGGAATGTCAGGGAATGCTGGGACGCAAAGTTTAGCGGTCGCTGTCCGTGGACTTGCTACAGGTGAAATTAAACGTGTGAGCCTATTAAAACTTGCGATTAAAGATATTCTTACAGGTATGATGACAGGGTTCACTTGCGCGGTATTACTATTCATTATCATTACGATTCTATTCGGACAACCTGTCGTCGGAATTATTGTAAGTATTTCATTATTTGTAGCGATGACATTTGCGACGTTGTCTGGAACATTTATACCGATGGGGATGTCAAAGTTTGGAATTGACCCTGCAGTAGCAAGTGGTCCGTTTATTACAACATCGAACGATATTATTAGTTTAATGATCTATTTCTCACTCGCAAATGCATTAATGAGTGCTTTACTATAGATTTTCGTTGCATTTTTTTGAGAATCAATTTAAAATTAGTAGTAGGTACTAATAAGAATGGGGGATTCTCATGGATTTAAAAGGTAAAACATATGTAGTAATGGGTGTTGCGAACCAACGTTCAATTGCTTGGGGAGCAGCGCGTGCATTAGACAAAGCGGGAGCGAATATCGTATTCACGACGTTAAACGACCGTTTTAAAGATCAAATCGAAAAGTTAAAAGGTGAACTCGAAGGCGACCATGACTTCATGGTAAACTGTGACGTTACGTCAGACGAAGACGTTGAGCGTGCATTTAAAGAAATCGGTGAACACACAGGTGGAATTGATGGTGTGTTACACGCAATTGCATTTGCGAATAAAGACGAGTTAAAAGGTGGATACTCTGAAACATCACGTGCAGGATTCCAACTTGCATTAGACATTTCAGCATATTCTCTTGCGATCGTTTCAAAAGAAGCGAAGAAAATCTTAAACCCAGGTGGGTCAATCGTAACGATGACTTACTTAGGTGGAGAGCGTGCACTTCCAAACTATAACGTTATGGGTGTTGCGAAAGCGGCATTAGAAGCAAGTGTTAAATACTTAGCACTTGACCTTGGTGAAGATGGATACCGTGTAAACGCGGTATCAGCTGGTCCAATTCGTACGTTAAGTTCATCAGGAATTGGCGAGTTCAAAACGATTTTAAAAGAAATCGAAGAACGTGCACCATTAAAGAGAAACGTCGACCAATTAGAAGTTGGTAATGCTGTAATGTTCTTATTATCAGATTTAGCATCAGGAATTACAGGAGAAGTATTACACGTCGACTCAGGATATCACGCAATGGCATAAAAATTAAGCTAAGACCATCTGGTCTTAGCTTTTTTATCTTTACACTCCATAAAAGAATCTAAGTGCGTGTTCAATTTCTGGTTTCCACGTCTTCCATATATGGCCACCGTCTAGCTCTTTATACTCGTATCGTTCTGGAATTGAAAAGAGCACTTCGTTTAATTCGCGGTTTGGATCTAAGAAGTTCGCTTGTCTGCCTGTAATTGTTATGAAATCTTGCTCTTCAAGTCCGATTGTATGGTAAAGATGAATGTTTTCAGTGCCTTCTCTTTCGATAATTTCATTATAAAATTCATCAGTAACCTCGGGACTAAAAGCGAGAACGTTTCTAAAAGTTTCCGGATAATTAATTGCGAGTTTTATACTGAAACTACCCGCTAAGCTTTCACCCATTAAAGCTCTACTGTCGCGATTTTGAATTGTAGGAAACGTATCGTCGACAAACGGAACAAATTCTTTAGCTATAAATTCCATAAATTCGTCTGTATGTTCACCTTCTGGTTGGAAGTGATGGTTACGCCACTCGACACTCGGGTATGGGATTCCGACGATAATCGCAGCTTCTATCTCACCATCTTTAAAAAGTCGTTCGTAAATACGATTGATTTGACCGTATTTAAAAAAGTCTTGTGAGTCAAACGTATAATAGACATGATATTTACGATTATCGTCAAAATCTTTTGGTATATAGTACTCGAACATAATCGTTTCGTTTAAAATATTGGAATGTATTTCATTGTTATGAATGCCTGTTGTAAAATCCATTGTTATCTCCTTTTTATATATAGTGTAACGTATTTACAAAATATTGCAGTTAATCAGGATAATTCTTTCAACTAATTCTTGCATTCAATGATATAATAAAAACAAGTTTCGAAAGGAGACACGTCTATGCTGAATAAGATTTGGTTTCAAAGTGGTGTAGCGCTGATTATGACGCTCATCATTATATACATGACAGTGAAAGTACAGTATATATTTGTACCGTTTTTCCAAATCATTGCGACAATTTTCGTACCTGTACTACTTGCTGGCGTCTTATTTTACATTACGATTCCAATTCAAGAATACCTAGAACGCCATAGCGCACCACGCTGGCTATCGATGACTTCTGTATTTTTAATTATTGTGATCGTTATTGCAGTGTTATCAATTTCGGTTATTCCGGTAATTACTGAACAAGTTCAAAACTTAATTACACGTGGACCGCTCATTCAACGTGAAATTCAAAGCTTCATGAACACAGTAATTACTCAAAGGGACCGTTTACCGTTTGAAGTAAATTTAGATGAAATAACGAATCAAGTATTTGAAACAGGGTCTACGATGTTTAGTAGCGTCGTAGCGAATGCATTTAAAATTATAATGAGTACAGTATCGATTGTGATTTCACTTATTTTAGTACCATTTTTCTTTATCTTTATGTTAAAAGATCACGAAAAATTTGTACCGACAATTACACGTCCATTTACAGGTCGTTTTAAATTATTTTTACTCGATACGATTAAAGATATCGATAAAACACTCCGTGCATTTATACAAGGACAAATGCTCGTGTCGTTTATATTATGTATTATTTTATTTATCGGTTATCAGATTATCGGTTTAGATTACGCACTATTACTCGCGGTGTTTGCGCTATTTATGAACGTCGTACCGTTCGTTGGACCATGGGTCGCATTTTTACCAGCAGCGATTTTAGCGCTCATTCAAGATCCAATTATGTTCATTTGGGTATCACTCATCACACTTGCAGCGCAGCAAATCGAGTCGAATATCATTACGCCAAACGTTATGGGTCAGCAACTTGCGTTACATCCTTTAACAGTTATTACAATTGTACTTGCAGCAGGAAATATCGCAGGATTCTTAGGAATTTTAATTGCGATTCCGACATACGCTGTTATTAAGTCGATTGTTCAAAACATTTGGCGTTATAGACGTGATTTAAGTCAAACGTTAATTAGTGACGTTAAAGTACCAAAACAAAAATATTAAATAGCTAAATCCTCTCCTGTACTCGATATATAGAGTAAGGAGGGGATTTTTTTGAATCCAATAGATATTTTGATTAAGAACAACTTTAAAATGACGAGTAATCCGCATACGATGACACCGTTTGGGTTTAGAAATTACACAGTGAATAGATTTAATTATGACGCGTATTGTGGAGGGTTTCACAGAGCGTATGATTTTGCAAAACATGACGGTGCAGCGATTCCTGCAGTGATGAGCGGGGTCGTCGTACAAGGGACGAGTAATTACGGAAATTTTGGTGGAACAGTCGTAATTGCAAACAAAGCACTTGGTTACCAAGTAATATACGGCCATTTAAAGAGAAATTTAATCGTGACAATCGGTCAACATGTGAAGTACGGTGAAACAATTGGATATCAAGGAGATACAAACAATTTAAACGTACCGATGGCAAGCCATCTTCACATTCAGTTTCAGCGATATGGGTATTTAAAAGAAAAAGATTTTGTATGCAATGGTATTAGTGCATACGATATTGATTTAAGAAAAGATCGATATTTTAACGGGATATTTATCCCGAAATACAATATGAATATTAGGGGCACACCAAGTTTAAATGGAAAAATTATCTCATCAGCTAAGCCAAAAGATAACTTAGCATTTAACTCAGTAACTTATAAAGACGGACACTATTGGTTAAAGTTAAATATTGGATATGTGTCATCTGGTACTCAACAAAATATTTATGGTCATTTTAAATAAAAAAGGCTTCAAATCGTTAAGATTTGAAGCCTTTTAATTATTTACGACGACCGCTTTTTCCAGCCCCATCATCAACTTCTTTTAACATTCTGTTAATCGTTACTTGGTTGAACATTTCAACAACGAAAATTACAACGAATGCATATACAATAGCAAATCCAGCTGGTAAAATCGTCCCTTTGACGACAGTTAATACAAGTGCAGGAAGCAATACTGCAGCAATGTATAACACGAGCATCATAATACGATTTGACTCGATTTGATCTTGTGCTTGTTTAATTCTTGACGCAAACTCACGTGTAACAAAACCTACGTCAGCATCGTTTGCTCTATCAGTATCGTAAACGCGAGTAACGACTGGTAAGTTCGTATACTTATCTGTCTCATAACGCAGATCCATGTGATCATTTGGCCATCTTAATGCTTCAAAAAACTTCATTGTGTGGTGTCTCCCTTTCAATATCCTTTTAATACTTTAATTATAGACAATTTTTCACAATTTATAAAGACAATTCAAAAATTATTTCACAATTTTGACATAAAATTGTCAAAACCTATTTATATCTTCTTTAAAAGGTGTACAATTATAGTTATCTATTCTGTTTTTGCAGATGAAAATTATTAAGGAGTGAGGATTATGGCGGATGAGAAACAATTCTCAAGACGTGATTTCCTAAAAACAACGGGAGTAGCTACTGGTGGTATTATCGGTGGTAGTTTACTTGGAGGTTTAATCGGATTTAACCTCGATGGTAAATCAAGTGACAGTTCAAAAGATTCTAGTGATCAAGGCGGTGGAGATAGCCACGGTGGTCACGATGGTAATGGTGACGGAGGTATGTTCAACGTACCAGACAAAGGTCGTGTTTTCTTTGAAAACGATGCAGACTTTGCAACGATTGAAGCAGCAATGGAAAGAATCTTCCCAGAAACTGACGTTGGACCAGGAGCTAAAGGGCTCGGTGCAGCTTACTTCTTAGACGGACAACTCGCTGGAGCATACGGCTTTAACTCAAAAGAATATATGCAAGGACCTTTCCACGAAGGACTTCCAACTCAAGGGTATCAGTCACACTTAAACCGTGCAGAATACTTCAGACTCGGTGTTAAAAAACTTCAAGAAGAAGCAAAAAGTCGTCACGACGAAAGCTTTTCTCAACTCGATGAAAAGAAACAAGATGAAATTCTAAAAGACTTCCAAGAAGGTAAAGTTGACTTTGGTGTACCAAAATCAACAGCAACTTCAAGTTACTTCTTTACGATGCTACGTTCAGCAACTCTAGAAGGTGCATACTGTGATCCAATTTACCACGGTAACAGAAACATGGAAGGCTGGAAAATGAAACAATTCCCAGGCCACCAGCACTCATACTTAGACGTAATTGAATCAGATGAATTTATGGACATTGAACCATTACCAAACTTTGGTTAAAAGGAGAATTATTAAATGGCGAAAGAACTAGAAAAAGTAGATGTACTCACAGTCGGAGCCGGCTGGACAGGGGGCATTGTTGCAGCAGAGGCAGCAAAAGCAGGATTAAAAGTACTCAGCCTTGAAAGAGGTAAAGAAAGAGGTACAGCAGATTATCAACACGTACACGACGAATTAAAATATGCGATTCGTTATGAATTAATGCAAGACACTTCTAAAGAAACTGTTACATTTAGAAACAGTCCAGATCAAAAAGCATTACCAATGCGTCAACAAGGATCATTCTTACTCGGTGACAACGTCGGTGGTGCAGGAACACACTGGAATGGTTGGGTATACAGATTTTTACCATATGACTTTGAGATCGCATCTAAAACGAAAGAGAGATACGGTGAAGACAGACTTCAAGAAAAAGACGGATACCGTTTTAGGGACTGGGGTATTACGTATGACGAGTTAGAACCATACTTTACACAATTTGAACAAACAGCTGGTATCGGTGGAACAGTGAACCACTTCGAAGGTAAAAGAAGTAAAGACTATCCGAACGGTCCAATGATTAAAACTAAAATCATGAAAATTTTTGAAGACGCGACGAAGGATATGGGTTATCATCCTCACTTTTTACCATCTGCAAATATGTCAGCAGCGTATGAAAACCCAGATGGTGAAAAAATGAATCCATGTCAATATTGTGCGTTCTGTGAACGCTTCGCGTGTGAATACGACGCGAAAGCAACACCAGAAGTAACTGTGTTAAAAACAGCACGTCGTCACGATAACTTTGAATTACGTACACATTGTAACGTTGTAGAAGTTTTAACAGATGACAAAGATAAATCAAAAGTTACGGGTGTTAAATACGTTGACACACTTACGAAAGAAGAATTCATTCAACCTGCGGATATCGTCGTATTAACAAGTTATATATTTAACAACTACAAATTACTTGCGGTATCTGACATCGGTGAACAGTACGATCCGAAAACTGAAAAAGGTACGTTAGGACGTAACTATTGTTACCAAACTTCAGGTGGAGCAACTGGATTCTTTGATGAACAGTTCAACACATTCATGGGCGCAGGAGCGTTAGGTATGTCAATGGATGACTATAACGGTGATAACTTTGACCATGAAGATGTAGATTTCTTACATGGCGGAAGTATTACGGTAATTCAGTCAGGTGTCCGTCCTATTTTAACGAACCCTACTAAAAGTGGTACGCCTTCATGGGGTGCAGAATTTAAAGACGAGTCAATTAAACAATTCACACGTTCATTCTATGTTGGTGGTCAATGCGCAACTAGCCCACATAAAGATAACTACTTAGATCTTGATGAGAATTATAAAGATGTATTCGGTGTGCCGCTCGTTAAGTTAACTTATAACTTTACAGATATGGACCGTAATCGTAACAAATACCTAGCAGAGCGTAGTGTTGAAATCTTAGAGAAAATGGGTGCTAAACATATCGACATGGACCCAGACCTAGGAGATTACGATATCGTACCTTATCAAACAACACACAACACGGGTGGTACTACGATGGGAGACGACCCTGAGACTTCAGTTGTTAACAACTGGTTACAACACTGGGACAGAGATAACCTATTCGTAGTTGGAGCAGGAAACTTTGCACATAACTCTGGTTACAACCCAACAGGAACAGTCGGTGCATTAGCATACCGCTGTGCAGAAGGTGTTATTAAGTATCATAAAGATAAAAAACGTTTAGAGAAGTAAATTAATTTATATGAGACTGTAGATGTTTTCTACAGTCTTTTTTCTTTATCGTCAACGAATAGAGATACAATTTAACGCAACACGCAATTGCGTAAACGACTATGCAATTAATTTTACGCAAATCAAAATTTACGAGTTTTTTCATCTGAAAGACAGGTCGGAAATGTATCAGAGGTGCCGTTAGCACGTTTAATTTAACGCAAATCGCTTTTGCGTAAAAGAGTAGTTCATCTATTTGACAATTACGCCGTTTGCGTGAAATAAACAGAGGTCCGTTTAACACAAATCGTTTTTGCGTAAAAAGGTAATTCATCTATTTAACGATTACGCTGTTTTGGATCAACTATACGCAGGTTAGAAAATAAAACCGCTTCAATCAGCTACAACCACGTTTATAATCTTTTATATCAACACAATGTGTACTATAATAGATAGATGATTTAATGCGTTATTTTTAAAAATTCGTTGATTGGATTAGGTGGTACATATTTATGTCTAACAATGATGAATATAAAGAAGTACAAGTGAGACGAAAGCGTAAAAAGCTAACTCAAGAAGATAATATGGCGCCTTTAATGGACCATATTCTCGATTTAAGATCGGTCGTTATTAAATCAGCAATCACTGTCGTTTTATGCTTTATTGTGATTTTTGCGACGGTCGGTTGGTGGTTTCCATACGTGTCAAAGGGTGCGAATATTGTCGTATTAGGACCTTTTGAGGTTATTCGTTTTTACTTACAGACAGCTGGTGCGATTAGTATTGGGTTATCAATACCGTTTATTTGTTGGTTCTTATGGGGCTTTATGAAACCAGGACTCGTCGAAAAAGAGACGATGTTTATTAAAAGTTCGTTACCAGGAATGTTAATTTTATTTATAGCAGGTTTACTATTTGGATACTTTGTCGTTCACCCGGTCAGTTATTTCTTTTTAATTTCACTCGGAGAAAAGAACTTTGAAGTAATTGTTACTGCAGATGAATATATGAGATTTTTACTGATGACGACCATTCCGTTTGGGTTAATATTCCAACTGCCTGTTGTCATACTATTTTTAAATTATATTGGATTATTAAATGCAGAAATGATGGTCGCTATAAGAAAATACGTCTATTTTGGACTATTAGTTTTAACGGCGATTATTATGCCTCCAGACGTATTTACACATTTAATAACTTTAACGCCAATGATTGTGTTGTATGAGATTAGTATCGTACTTATAAGAAGACGTGAAAGACGACAACAAAAACGTGCAGAATAAATACGCCTCTAGGGGCGTATTTTATTTTCATTAATGTATAATTAAATCAAACCGTTAGAGGTGAGAACATGAAAACTGAACAACTAATTTCATTACTAAAAATAAAAGAAATATATGGGACGTTACCGGAAGATGTATTCGATATTACAATCGACTCTAGAGAAGTATCTGAAGGAACGATATTTGTCGCGTTAAAAGGTGCAACGACAGACGGTTTTGATTATATCGATCAAGCGATTGAAAAAGGCAGTAAGATGATATTATCAGACCGAAATAGGGAATTACCTGAAGGCGTTGGGTTATTAAAAGTGAAAGACCCAGTAAAAGTGTCTGCGCTTTTTGCAGAATACTTATATGACTTCCCGCATGAAAGTATGACGATGGTCGGTGTCACTGGGACGAATGGTAAGACGACTGTTTCAACGATGATTCATAACTTAAGTATGAGTATGAATAAAAAAAGTGCATATTTAGGAACGAATGGATTTATGATTAATGAAGATACGTATCCATCGTTAAATACGACACCTGAGACGACTCGTTTGCATAAAAATTTTAATGAAGCGGTAAAAAAAGAAACTGAAGTATTTACGATGGAAGTGTCGAGTCACGCACTAAAGCTTGGGCGTACGTTTGGTGTGGATTTTGATATTGTGATATTTACGAATTTAACACAAGATCATTTGGATTTTCATGAAACGATGGAAAACTACGGGTTCACTAAAGGGCTACTCTTTTCTCAACTCGGTCAAGATTTAAAAAAGACAAAATACGTCATATTAAACAATTCTGATCCGTGGTCAAAAGAATATGCTACGATGACACCTTATGAAGTGATTTCATATGGATTAGATGAAAGTGCAGATTTTTATCCGACAAATATTAAAGGAAGTCTAGAAGGTACGACGTTTACGTTACACACGCCAGACGGTGAGTTTTATGTAGAATCACCATTTGTTGGAGATTACAATATTGAAAATTTAATATGTGCGATTATAAGTGAATGGTTACAAGGGTACGATTTAAATGATGTGATTGAAGCAATTAAACAGATGAAAGCTGTATCTGGTCGTTTAGAAGTGTTAGACAATGAATTACCGATTCATTTAATCATCGACTTTGCACATACGCCAGATGCGTTAGAAAAAGTCATTCAAACAATTCGTCCGTTTAACGATGGTAAATTGATTACAGTGTATGGAATGACTGGTGAAAGAGATTATTCAAAAGCCGAAGAGATGGGTCGTATTGCGAGTCTGTCAGATTATGTCGTAATCACTGTTGATAATCCGGGTAATGACGATAAAAACATGTTAATTGATATCGTCGAAAAAGGGATGACACACGATAATTACACGACAGAAATCGACCGTGAACAAGCGATAAAAATCGCTATAGATTATGCTGAACCTGGAGATACTGTGTTCCTTGCAGGAAAAGGGCGCGAGCCGTATCAAATTATGGAAAATCATATTAAAGAACCGCATCGCGATGATTTGATTGCATTAAATTTTGCGTATAAAAAATATAACTTTCCAGGATATGAAAACTAATAATAGATAGAATTGAATTAAGGAGATTGTATGGGACTTAAAGAAGAAATCAATAAAAGAAAAACATTTGCGATTATTTCGCACCCGGATGCCGGGAAAACGACGCTAACTGAGAAGCTATTACTATTCGGTGGTGCGATTCGTGAAGCGGGTGTCGTTAAAGGTAGAAAGACAGGTAAATTCGCAACATCAGACTGGATGAAAGTCGAACAAGAGCGTGGAATCTCAGTAACGAGTTCTGTCATGCAGTTTGATTTTGACGGATATAAAGTAAATATTTTAGATACACCTGGACACGAAGACTTCTCAGAAGACACGTATCGTACACTAATGGCCGTTGACAGTGCTGTTATGGTCATCGACGCAGCAGAAGGGATCGAACCTCAGACGTTAAAACTCTTTAAAGTAGCAAAAATGCGTGGGATTCCAGTGTTTACATTTATCAATAAACTTGACCGAGTCGGGAAAGATCCGTTTGAGCTTTTAGAAGAAATCGAAGAAACGTTAGATATTGAAACGTATCCGATGACGTGGCCAATTGGTATGGGACCAAGTTTCTTCGGGATTATAAACCGACGTACGAAAGAAATTAATCCGTACCGTGAAGAGACGATGTTGAAGTTAAACGACGATTACGAATTAGAAAAGTCTCACGACATCGAAAAAGACTCTGCCTTCCAAGAGTCGATTGAAGAGTTTATGCTCGTCGAAGAAGCAGGGGACGCATTCGATGAAGAAAAAATCGCAACAGGAGATTTAACACCTGTATTTTTCGGTTCAGCATTATCTAACTTTGGGGTTGAAGAATTTTTAGACACGTTTGTTGACTTTGCACCGAGCCCAGAACCACTTGAAACAAAATCAGGTGAAGTAATCGATCCGACAGAAGAAGAATTTTCAGGATTTATCTTTAAAATTCAAGCGAACATGGATCCAAAACATAGAGATAGACTCGCATTTTTACGTATCGTATCCGGTCAATTTAACCGCGGCATGGAAGTGAAGTTACAACGTACAGGTAAAAAACAAAAGGTCACGCGTGCGACGATGTTTATGGCGGATGACACAGAAACTGTAGACGTTGCGTATGCTGGAGATATTATCGGGTTATACGATACAGGAAACTACCAAATCGGTGATACGCTAACATCTGACAAGCATATCGAATTTAAAGAGTTACCACAGTTTACGCCAGAGTTATTTATGAAAGTCTCTGCTAAAAACGTGATGAAACAAAAGCACTTCTACAAAGGTATCGAGCAACTCGTTCAAGAAGGTGCAATACAGTATTATAAGACGATTCATACGAATCAACCGATTATCGGCGCAGTCGGTCAACTTCAATTCGAAGTATTTGAGCACCGTATGAAAAACGAATATAATACAGATGTCGTGATGGAACCAATCGGTAATAAACAAGCACGTTGGATCGAAAATGAAGAAGATATCAGAGATCAAATGGATACACAGCGCTCAACACTTGTGTATGACCGTTACGACAACAAAGTATTTCTATTTGAAAATGATTTTGCACTGAGATGGTTTAGTGATAAATATCCTGAAATCAAATTATATAGTTTACTTTAATCAAATAAAACGCGTATAATAATGTCAATGAATAATATATGGGGAGTAACGACTAGTTTACTAGTAACACATCGTCATTACGGCAAAACGCCCGGTGTGTTAAGCAATATTTATTGTTCTGTGAGACCATAGTAATTAGACAGTGTCTATTTGCTGTGGTCTTTTTTATATTTAAGGAGTGAAGAAATGGATTATGCTATATTATTAGAATACGCATGGGTACTTATTGTACTTGTCGTATTAGAAGGTTTACTTGCAGCAGACAATGCGGTTGTACTTGCGGTTATGGTGAGACATTTATCGCCAAAAGATTGTAAGAAAGCATTATTTTACGGATTGCTCGGTGCATTTATATTTAGATTGATTGCGATACTATTACTCGTTTGGCTCGTACAATGGTGGTTTGTCCAAGCACTTGGTGCGTTATACTTATTCTACGTTTCGTTTAGTCATTTAAAAGATATATATAAGCATAGAGGTCGATCAGAAGAAGAAATTGACGCATTAATTGAAAAAAACGAAAAAAAGGGTTCAGGATTTTGGATGACTGTACTTAAAGTAGAAATCGCAGATATTGCGTTCGCAATCGATTCGATTTTAGCAGCTGCAGCTATTGCCCTTGCGTTACCACATGTCGGTGGAGACTTCTTCGGAGTAAACGCAGGACAATATACAGTGATGTTAATCGGTGGTTTACTTGGAGTTATTATTATGCGTTTCTTTGCGAACTGGTTCGTAAAATTACTTGCCGAACGACCAAGTTTAGAAGTCGCAGCATTTACTATCGTTGGTTGGGTTGGTGTTAAGTTAGCAGTGTTAACACTCTCGCATGAAGCAGTTGGTATTTTACCAGAGGAATTTCCACATTCACCAATTTGGAAATTAACATTCTGGGCAGTCATGCTTATCATTATCCTTATCGGATGGTTTGCTGGTGGTAAGAAAAAAGATGTAAAGGGTGATATGAATGCGTAATGATGATGATAGAAGAGAAAACTTTGATGAAAAGTATAGGCGTCGTACGCACGCTTTAGATGAACACGATACAGTTCAATTTGAAAAGATTGATGATGATGATTTAAAAGATGATGTCAAAGACGAGCATGTTGATGAAAGAGAAGCACCATCTCACGATGATTTCCGTGAAGAACATGAAGTACAAAAAGAAGATGCGCCTAAACCAAGAACTAAGCGTGAAAAATCATCATTTTTACCAGGACTACTCGCAGGTATTATCGGTGCGATTTTAGTCGTTTCGTTGTATCACTTTTTATCTAACGATTCAAACAACGCAGATGAAGTCGTAAACAACACAAAAGACACAGCAGAAGTTCGTCAAGAAATTGAAAGTAAGCACGAAGATAAATTAATTACGGATACAATTGTCGCTGTTGAAAAAGCAAAGCCTGCAGTCGTATCAGTCATTAACTTACAAAGCCAAACGAATTTATTTGGTAATGAGTCGTCACTCGCTGAAGCGGGAACTGGGTCTGGAGTCATTTATAAAACAGATGACGAATATGCTTACGTTATTACAAATAATCACGTCATTGATAAAGCAACTGAAGTTCAAGTAAACACTTCTGAAGGTGACAGTGTTGAAGCAGAGATTCTCGGCACAGATATTTGGACAGACTTAGCAGTTTTAAGAATGCCAAAAGGTAACATTACTGATGTGATTGAATTTGGAGATAGCGATAAATTACTCGTCGGTGAAGAGGCAATCGCAATTGGTTCACCACTCGGTGATATGTTTAGTGGATCTGTATCTAGAGGAATTGTATCGGCACTCGATAGACGGGTACCAGTCGATATTGACGGGAACGGCACAGACGATTGGGAAGCGGCAGTGCTACAAACAGATGCAGCTATTAACCCAGGTAACTCTGGTGGTGCACTCGTAAATAGTAAAGGTGAATTAATCGGTATTAACTCGATGAAAATTGGTTTAGAGAATGTCGAAGGTATTGGTTTTGCGATTCCATCTAACGATGTTAAAGCAATTGTTTCAGAGTTAGAAACTGGTGGAGAAGTGGATCGTCCTTTTATCGGAGTTGGCTTGCTCGACTTATATTTAATTAGTACGAGCGATCAACGTAACTATTTAAAATTACCGAGCAATGTTAAACAAGGCGTCGTTCTATCGAGTATTGAACCAGGTTCTCCAGCAGAACATGCAGGATTAGAAGAATTAGCGGTCGTTACGAAATTAGATGACACTGAAGTCAATAACGCGATGGAATTTAGACAATATTTATATGGCAACAAAAAATCAGGCGACACGATTACTGTAACGTATTATTTAGACGGTAGACAGTATGAGACTGACGTCCAGTTATAATAAGATTTTAAACGAGCAGTAATGCTCGTTTTTTTATCGTAAATTAAATTGAAAGATTGATTTAATAGGCGTATAGTATGTCTAAAGGAGAGATACTGTGTGAAAATAATCATTAATTTATTAGACCGTATGAGCCCACAACGCTCGATATTCTTATATTATTTAGGCGCGTTAATTGTTTCTACGTTACTCATGCAACTGCCATTTTTCTATAATGAAGGTACATACATATCATTTATGGATACGTTATTCGTCACAGCTTCAGGTATCTCTGTTACGGGTCTTACGACGGTAAATATTGTCGACACGTTTAATACGTACGGGATTATTCTCTTAATGTTCATACTCAACCTCGGCGGTATTGGTATTATGGCGACGTCGACGTTTATATGGATTTTACTCGGTAGAAAGATCACATTAAGAAACCGAGCAGCAATCATGGTCGACAACAACCAATCCGCAATTGCAGGTGGGGTAAAGCTCGTTTTAAATATCGTGTCTTTACTGTTTTTAATCGAACTGATTGGTGCAATTATTTATACGTCAGTGTTTTATTATTTAACCGGTTCGTTTAAAGATGCACTCCTTCAAGGGACGTTTTTATCAGTATCTGCGACGACAAACGCTGGATTTGATTTATATCATCAATCGTTGATCGGACATAGTACAAACTTCTTTCTTACGGTTCCAGTAATGTTCCAAATCGTTCTCGGAGCGATTGGATATCCTGTATTAATCGAAGTGAAAGAGTTCTTTAGTCATAAAAACCCTCACTTTAGATTTAGTTTGTTTACGAAAGTGACGACGACGATGTATGCGTTACTTTATGTAATTGGTACAGTGTTTTATTTAATCATCGAGTGGAATGGTCCGCGTTTTCAAGATTCATTTATTACTAAAATGATGAACGCCTCGTTTATGAGTGTATCGTCAAGAAGTGCAGGAATCGTTATCGAAGACCCGTCGCTACTAAACGAAGCCACACAGCTTGTTTTAAGTATGTTAATGTTTATCGGATCATCACCATCCAGTGCGGGTGGGGGGATTCGTACGACGACATTTGCGATTTTGTTACTGACAGTAATTGCATTTGCAAGAAGTAAAGAATACCCGACGATATTTAAACGGACGATCGCAAAACAAGATGTTGAACGCGCATTTGTCGTGTTCGTCATGTCAATGGTTTTACTATTTTTAGGAATATCCGTCATCACGTTTGTTGAAGGTGACAAACATAGTTTAATGTCTATCATCTTTGAAGTATCGAGCGCGTTCGGAACGTGCGGGATGTCGATGGGGATAACAAATGACTTACAGACAAGCAGTGAGCTTATATTGATCGCACTGATGTTTATTGGCCGTGTCGGTTTTGTGAGTTTCTTATTAAGTTTTGGTAGCAAGAAAAAGACGATAATCAAATATCCGACAGAGCATTTAACAGTCGGTTAGAAATAGGAATAAAAAGAAAAAAGGGGCTGGGACAAATGATTCCACTCCTTAGGTAAAACAGCCTAGAAATCTTATGTTTAAGATTTCTAGGCTGTTTTTTTAGTTTTGATTTTAAAATTTGCCGACTGACAGGTAAGCTTTCTTAAGTTTACCGCCATTAAGGCGATACCTAACTCATTTCTCACAGCGTCTTTGCCACGGACAGACATCCGTGTGAAACCTAAATTAGCCTTCAAGTTTCCAAAAGTTGTCTCGACATCGATTTTGCGTTGCGCATATCGACGACGACCTTCCGGACTTGAAAGCAACTTGTTTGCCTGAGCTTTGAAATACTCTAGGTTCATATTTTTTCGAATCTGCTTTGGACGAGAAGATGTAGAACTTTTACACAGTGTCATTAATGGACAGTCTTCACATGATTCAGATTCATAAATTTTATAGACTCTCTGGTGACCATATTTATCTGTTTGAGTTGTATGATGATTTAAATATAAGCGACGATTATTTGGACATATATAATAATCATCAAGTTCATCGTATGGCCAATGATTTGGATGCATCTCATCTGATTTAAACTTCCGTTTTTGTTCTCTGTGATATGTATTGTACGGAATCAAAGCCTGTCTCTCATATTTATCAGCGATGCATTCATAGTTTGATTCACTCCCATATCCCGCATCTGCGACAATGTATTGGGGTAAATGTTCAAATGTATGTGCCATTGTATAAAGAAACGGATCAAGTGTTCGCGTATCTGTTGGGTTCCAAAAAATATCGTAACCTAGGACATACTGCTGATTTGTTGCGATCTGTAAATTGTACCCTGCCTTGAGTTGTCCATTCTGCATGTGATCCTCTTTCATACGCATAAACGTCGCATCTGTATCTGTCTTCGAATAACTATTCCGTTCACCGATCAATGTGCGCTGTTTCTGATAAACTAATCGTCGTTCGAGATAATCTTTAAATGCTTTTTTAGAACGTCGAATTTCTGAACGTTTTTTTCGAATTTCTCTTCGTGCTACAACATCCGTTGTTCGTTTTATGTCTTGCGTATGGGATGTTTCAACTTCTGTCAGTTCGGCATGGATAACTGCGATTTCTTCTGCAGTAAGCGGAGTGTCTGACTCTCGTTCAATTTCAGGAATAATATTTGTATCTACGAGTTCATGATATTTCTTTTTTGATTTTTCGAGGAGTTGCGATTCATAACAATCAATATTTTTTCTAAACACAAATGTATACTTGTTTGCATTGGCTTCAATCTTTGTTCCATCTATAAATATTGCGTCTGAATCAATGAGACCATTTGACTCAAGTTGAACTCTAAACTGAATAAAAGCAGATTGAAGTAATGCAGCCATTTGAGGATGTACACGAAAACGATTGATTGTTCGGTAAGAAGGTGTGTGCTCTTGTGCTAACCATTTCATTCGAATACTATCGTGGAGCAGGGCTTCGATTTTTCGTCCAGAAAATATAGACTGACTATATGCACAGAGTAAGATTTTTAACATCATTTTGGGATGATAAGAAGAAGCCCCTTGATTCGTACGAAAGTTTTCAAACACAGTATTTGGGATACTTTCTACCAAGTTATGTATCGTTATTGAGATGTCATTTTCGGGGATAAGTACTTCTAAATCCATTGGCAGTGTGATTTGATTCATGTTATAATTCTTATACATAAGATTCCTCTTTTCGTGTTTGTGTAGTTACTTACATTGTATCTGAGGGTCTTATTTTTTTGTACTAATAATGTGTTGAATTCAACATAAAAAAGCGCACACTACTCCCCCAAGGAGTCTTGTGCGCTTTTTAATTTAGGATAGACTTATGTCCCAGTCCCTTAATCATTATTTTTTGATTGTATATCGTTTATGGTTTACTACTGTCTTTTCAAAATCTTCGTTTTCGTTCCAGTCCTCGTTTATTGTAATGTCGACGATGACTGAATTTTCATTGATTTTTTCAACTTTACCAAGCATGCCATCGAACTCAACAATATCTCCGATTTCTGCTGGTACAATTTCTACTTCGTCTTTGTTCTTACTCATCGTAACCCCTCCAAATAATCATTATACTATTATACAATTTTCAACTATTTTTCTCAATAGAAGTGTGTATACAACGTTTTTCTCGCTTGTTTTCTTATGTTTTTTGCTGTTGATAAACTCACCCCTAAATGTTTGGCGATCTCAACGAGTGCATATCCATCAATCGTCATAAGTAGCCATGCATATTCTCGCTCAGTTAGTTTTTCTTTTACACCGATTAAATACAAATTCGCATCGATAGAATCGATAGGGATCGTATGTAGAACTCCATCTTCTGTCACTTGATATCGCTCTAATCGACGTGCATTTTTTCGAATTTCATCGATTAAACGTTGATAAATCATCGTGTAGACAAATTGTGATTCTTTACATTTGGACTCGTCGTGCTTGTTTAACGCTTCGTAAACCGCTAATCGGCCAATTTGCATATACTCATCTCGGTCATATAAAATATTCAGCCTGTTAATAATTGAAGCAATCATCGGTTCATACGATATAATCTTTTCCATTGTGACTCCTGTAAGAATCGATTCTTAAATTATTTCCGGATATGTGTAATGTACCGGGTTTTTAATCGTTCAAACAGGCGTCTTAATTAACAAAAGTTAACCTTAACTATAATAATAGTTAACAATGTAATGTATTTAAACATGAAATGATGTATAATTCGTTCTAATACTATAATTTATATGAAAGAGGACTTCCTATGAAAGGATTACCATATTTTACAAGAGACGTTAAATATATAGAACCGATTTATGATCCAACTTATATGTGTCAAGCAGTATCAGATTCTGGTATCGTTCAATATAAGAAATCGTCGGAAAACTGGTTAAATGAGTATTTAACATATTTTTATGCGACGAATCTATCTGCAATACGTAAACATGTTCAATTGAATTTCAACATCCATCGTATGATACCGATTTGTGTGGATCTCGAATATCAATTTATTATGTTTCCGTTAAATTCAAATAAAAATAAGAACGTGTATTTTATTAATTTGGCTAAAGTATATCGGTGTATAAAACGTGAAAGTGGTACGACGATTGAGTTTATATGTGGAGATACGTTAGATGTCGAAATTTCATATAACCAATGTGAAAGTCAGTATGTAAAAGCGACGCAAATATATGACAGGTACGTGAAGTTTAGACATTTTAGAAGAAGATATTTAAGCGCAGAAACTAAAAAAACAATGTATAATATAAACTAATGACATGATGCGAAAAGAGGGATTGTATGGAAATTAAAGTCAAAGTTAAAGATAGTACGCATCAATTACAAATTTTTAAATATAAATTATCACTTGATCAAAAAGTAAGAGATTTGATTGCGTTGTTAACAGACGATTTACCATATTTAACACATGAAGTATCTAAGCTAACATATGGTGAGTATTCGTATAGCGAATTGTATGAAATGAAGTTAAATAAGTTGTTCGATGCTTTAAATAAAGCGAAGTTATCGTCAGATGATTTAACGCTAGAACTCTCAATTTTAGAAAGTAAAGATAAAAATATCGCACACTTAGATTTAGACTATACACAGTTTATTAAAATGTCAGATTTATATATCGATATTAAAAAAACATACCGTGTACCGAACAGTACGATCTTTTATATCCAACAAAATGGAGAGCAGTACGTCATTCGTAAAGAAGAAAACCATTTAGAGTTTTATAGTTTTAGACAACAATTTGACGAAGCGTTTAAAGAAGACGATAGACTCCCATTTTTTGCGATTGAGTATAAATCAAAAGATGAAATGTCTCAAAAAGACATTCATTGGATTAAAAAATATCGATATCCTAAAAAAGAAAAAGAAAATCCATTTATCCATATCGAAGTCGCTAGAATATCACAAAGTATATTAGACGATATTACACGACTGATTCATAGGTTATACACGATTATTGGGCGTTTTGAACGCGGAAAAGTTCCATTTACTGAGGTCGATAAATTGCCAACGTATATAGAACAAGATGGAAAAGTTACGATTGGTTACGTTCCGATTCTACAACTCGAACGTATTTTACAACAAAAAAAGAGCCCGAATAATTAAGAAAAAAGTTTAAAAATCATGTATGATATAGATAAGACTGAAAGTAGTGAAAGACATGATTAAAAGGGTAGTACATTTACTTGAAATTCCGTTTGTAAATACGACACATGAACAGTTTGTAGACGAACTAAAGAGACGTCTTGAGCAAAAAGAAAAGACGTTCGTCGTAACAGCAAACCCAGGAATTTTAATGAAAACAAAAGAAGATAACGAATTTCAACATGTCGTTAAACGTGCGGATTATGTCACGCCGGATGGTATCGGAGTTGTATTACTTTCAAAGTTAAAAAGACGTCCGCTAAAAGAGCGAATTACCGGGTTTGATTTAACGGTCGATTTACTGCAATATGCCGATGACGAAAATTTAAGTGTGTATTTACTCGGTGCAAAAGAGTCTGTCAATAAAGAGGCGGCAAGACAAATTCAATCGACTTATCCGAATTTAAATATTGTCGGCAGACATCACGGATATATCGATATTGATGATGAAAAAATTCATGATGAGATTTATGAACAGTCACCAGATATCGTATTCGTCGCGCTCGGTGCACCAAAGCAAGAATTATTCATCGATCGTCATATTAAAAATGCACAAAAAGGGCTATTCATCGGTGTTGGTGGAAGTTTAGACGTCCATGCGAAAGCAGTGAAACGTGCGCCAGATATTTGGATTAAATTAAACTTAGAATGGTTGTACCGCATGATTAAACAACCAGAACGCATTAAAAGAAATATTAAAGTGTTTAGTTTTATGATAAAAACACTACTAAAAAATGATTAAACGTTAAGGAAGATTCTATGTCAAAACGTAATGTATCAAGTAAAGATTTTATATTATTAGCGAGTATATTAATTGGTGGAATAGTTGCGTCGTTATTTACGTTGTTTTTTATTGATAATCAGTACAACGCGACTGCTGAATTTAACGTGCATACGGAAGAATCAGTAGATCCAGGAATTTATGAGGCGATTATTAAATCTGATAAAGTCGTTACAAAACTAAAAGAACAAGAGAACATTACGCTTCCTGTTCAAAAATTAAAAGAGAAGATTACTGTCACGTATAACGAAGATTCAGATACTTTAAAAGTTTCGGTAAGTTTAGACAATAGACGTCACTCAATACTTGTAACAGAGCAGCTTGCACAAATTGCGACTGATGAAATAGAAACATTTGTACAAGGGAGTACAGTGGAGTATGTGACAGCTCCAGATGACGGTGTAGTAGAAGACAAGTCACATAAAGTTAAATTAATCTACGTTATTGTTGGGCTTATTATTGGATATTTTGTTGGTACGTTAATTGACACATTTCAAAAACCACGTGTCGGCAAACGTAAATCAGCGGAATCAGATTATACGGTACTTGGTTCGATACCAAAATATTAGTGTAAGTGAGTGATAATATATGTTAGATAATAGAAGACATATCGTAGTGAATGAGCCAGAAAGTGATGTCGCTTTAAAATATTTTAATATCGCAGACCGTATTAAATATTACACACAAAACAAGCAACGAGTGTTATTATTTGCATCTGAATATCAAAAAGAAGGGGTTACGACAATCGCAACTAACGTTGCGATCGCTTTAGCACGTAGGGGCGCGAATGTCGTATATCTAGATGCAAATTTAGACGACCCGACAATTCACGACACATTTCACGTTCAATTAAGAAGCGGTATTACAGATGCGATAGCGACTGACAAAAGCATACTATCAGTGACGTATGACACACCAGTATATGGACTTTCTATGATTCATGTTGGGCTACAAACGTCGATTGGCAACGAAGTCTTTTTATCGAGTAAATTTAAATATATCATTGGCACGTTAAGAAATAAATTTGATTATTGTATTATTGATGCTGGCATGAGAATGTATGACGCGGCGAATGTCGATGCAACAAAAGAAGCAATCGATGCGGCGGTGATTGTAAAAAATAAGGAACGTCATATCGTTCAGTCAAACGAACTGGCTTCAAGACTAGAAGAAAGTGGCATAGAGATTTTAGGTGTCGTCAATAATTTTGATGAAAGTTAAAGGTGAATATGTATGAGTCGATTTACAAATTATTTCTCTAAACATGTGAGAGAACGATTTACAAAAGAAATTGAACTCATCGGTATTAATAGAAGAGGGGGCGACTTTATATTTACTTATAAAGTCCTCCCGTTTATTAATATACGTGTGATTTCAAATTATAATGCGACTGTTTTAATCGATGAAATAGAACACGCAGTTCCATGCGAGTATAATGACGATTTAATTACAGTACGTGTGTCTGAAGCGTATTTTAATGATGAGCCAGACAATCTATCCGTTCAGTTATATTCGTTTAACGAGAAGATGCGTATTAAACGTAGTAAGGATTTTAAAATACGTACTCAATATTTTGTGAACAATAAACTATATAACATTAAAGTAAAAAGAGATGTACATATTTCTAAACGATATATGACGTTAAACTTTACTGATGAAACACAACTTGTAAATGACGCGAACGTATTAAAAGATTCTTTAGTGTTAACGTTTAATACGAAAGTGGACAAAGATTCTGTACTCTTTTTAAGTTATATTCATAAGTTCGTAGAAATACCGACGACGTTAGTTGATGATTATACGTTAAAAGTAACGGGGCTAGAACAACTTACAAACGGTGAAGCGGTATTTTATATCGCTCAAAAAGAAGATGTTTATTTATTAAAAGGCAAATTAAAAGAACAAGAACTTTTTACTGAATATTATTCGTACACACTTAAGACAGAGCCGGAGTTAACGCTTGAAGTTAAAGAGCATGTGATCGTGCTCGAATCATTTTACGTGAGTGAAATAAAAGATAACGTCGTCACAGTCAATATTCAATTAGAAAAAGATATATTAATCAATCAACCGAAATTAAGTATCTTTAACCCGAGGCTTGATACGTCGGTGGATATCGATTTAACAGATCAATTACGATGTGATATACCAATTGGAGTGCTGATTGACGGATTTACAAATAAAAAAATCAACTTTATAAATGATGGTATCGTGTATCAACTTGATATTCGATATGCAAAAATTACCGATGATATGGTCGGTAAACATCTTCATGACAATGAGTATCTCAATACTCATTTTTATAGAAGAAAAGACAACTACTTAGGTTTTAAAGTATCTCGTCCACGTATAAGAAGACGTATGACATCTATTAAAGACTTTACGTTTAAAGGTTTTATGAAGGGGAGAGAGTCGTTCTCTAATGCTGAGAACGTCATTATATTTGAAGATCGTATCAGTCAAAAAACTGTCGAATATCCAGTAGACGATAAATTTAAAATAAAAGTAGTACCTGAAGATATCATCAATTTGATGAGTCGTGGTAAGACAGTGATTGATATTTACGTCGGTATGAGAAATGAAGACGGCGACATCATCGCAAGGGAAAAAATCCCATACAAACATTCAGATTATAAAAAAGATAATTTTTACGATTTAAAAATTGTCCAAGAAAAAGACCGAGAAGTTTATTTACTCGTGACGACAACACCATTTAACAATTTAAAAATCGAAACATTTGTTGTACCAAAATCAGTCAACACGAATGTCACGCGAGACAACAATATATGGTTACTCGGAGAACGTACAGATACTGCACAAGAAAATGGATATGCATTGTTTAAATATTTACAAGACAAACAAGTCGAAGCGTACTACGTGATAGACGGAGAATCTAAAGATTATGAAAAGATAAAAGACGAAGAAAACGTACTCGTTTTTGGTAGTGAAGCACACTATGATATTAGTTTAAGAGCAGGGGTATTACTATGTACGCACGATTTTGAAAATATTTTACCGTACAAACCAGCGAAAGAATTCTTTAACTATGGTGATACTTTTAAAGTGTTTCTACAGCACGGTGTACTCGGTAGAAAACCAGCTGAATATCATAAAAAATACTATGAGGATCCGTTTGATATATTTATCGTATCGAGTTCAAGTGAGAAGTACGACGTCGTCGTTGAAGAGATGGGATACGATGAAGATGAAGTCATCGTTACAGGTCTTGCACGATTTGACCAATTACCGATTGGCAAAAAAGGGAAAGACATATTACTTATGCCGACGTGGCGTGACTGGATTAACACTGACGAACGATTTTTAAACAGTGAGTATTATCACCGTTATAAAAATTTAATCGAAAACGAACGCCTTCATGAAGTACTAAAAAAATATAACGTCAAATTAAATTTCTACCCGCATTATCGTGCACAGCAGTTCTTTACAAAAGAGCATATTGAAGCGACAGATAACATTGAATTTATTACGCTAGGAGAACGTACTGTACAAGATTTACTCATTGAACATGCGTTACTCATTACAGATTTTAGTAGTGTAAGTTTTGACTTTACAATGATGAAAAAACCAGTAATATACTATCACTTCGACGAAGATCGATTCTTTAATAGAGGGATATTACGACCTGTAAATGAAACATTTTTAGGAGATATCGCGGAAACAGAAGAACTTCTGATTAGCTATATCGAAGATTCGATTAAACATAACTATGAAAATAAAGTAAAAGATATTAGTGGCATTATTAAATATCAAGATCAACATAACTGTGAACGTATATATGAAGCGGTGGAACGAAAAAAACTCTAACATTTTTGTTAGAGTTTTTTTATTACAACTGTTTAATCATATCGATATGTGGGATGTTTGCGTCTAAATATTCATCGGAAAAATTTTCATAGCCGAGTTTGTTATAAAATTTAATCGCGTGAGTTTGTGCACCAAGTTTTGCCCATACGTAACCTTGTTGTCTCGCATGAATATGAACGAACGTCATTAAGTTATGTCCGAATCCGAGCTTTCTATATTCTTTTAAAACAGCCATTCTTTCGACTTTAATTGTAGAATCATCAAGCACTCGGTAACGTACTGTACCGGCTGGTTCATCGTTAAATAGTAAAATGATATGAACGCTTTCTTCTTCGTACTCATCTAATTCTAAATCAGCTGGAACACCTTGTTCTTCTACAAATACTTTATTTCTAATATCCACGCAATCATCGTAGTATTTCTTATCATCTGTAATATATATATTCATAATAGACACTCCTAAAAAAATAATGACTAGGCAGTACCTAGTCATTATATAACACTATTCATAATTCTCTCTATCATCACGCTCAGGTGGGAAGTATTCATCTCTAGGATTTGTCCCTGGATTGTAATAATAATCGTCATCATTTGACTCATCTAAATATTCTTCTTCTGTTGGTTCAGTGTAGTCTTGTCCGTCAGGTTGACTAACATCTGTGTCGCCTTCATTGTCTTCATAGTTTTCTAATTGTTCTTTTGGAATGTTAAAGCCGTCACCATACTTACTTTTATATGCTGGATCGGCAAAAAACGGTATGTCTTCACCTTCAAGTTTATAATTGTTAATAATATCCTCACCGATTAAAACTGTTGGGTTTAGCCAGTAGGACAGGCGAATATTTGCGAAGTCATTTACGTCTGGTGCTTTTAAATCAAGAATCTCTCGTAACGTTCGACTTAATACAAATAAATGCTCTTCACTTGGTTTGTAGTAATACGCACCAGTATATCCAATATAATCTTCACCGAGAACTCTTGTCTGTTCAAAATCAATATCGTTACTTGCAAAATATTTTGCTAGTTTTGTGATGTCTTGCATTGTAAAGTTATGAGTCACGTTTTTTGAAACGACGTCGACGAGGTCATCTATTTTTGTAATTGCTCCTGTAGACTTTGAGCGATTCATAATTGCCTGAATCATTTGCATTTGTCGTTCTCCACGACCAAAGTCTGAGTCCACTCGGCGACTTCTAACTACCGCAAGCGCCTCTTCACCTGTTAACATTCGTTTTCCTTTTTTTACTTTTATTTTACCTGAGTCATCTTGGTTTGGTTCTTCCATATCAAATGGAACATCGAACTCAACACCACCAAGTGTATTTACAATATCAACTACGGAATCAAAGTTTACACGAATGTAAAAGTCAACAGGAACGTTTAATAAGTTTTCCACTGAATCGACAGCTCCTTCAATTCCACCGAGCGCATGTGCGTGGTTGATTTTGTCGAATGCTTGTTCATCACTAATTAGACTTAGCGTATCGCGAGGGATGTTGATCATTTTAATGACGTTACCTTCACGGTCAAACGTAGCTAATATCATCGTATCCGTTCTAAATTCATCTCTTTTTAATTGTTCTTTTTTAGCACGTTTTTCGTTTTCGTCAATTCCTAATATTAGTACTGTAAAACTATCTTCGATATCTACTTCTTCACCATCTTCACGAAGTTTCGACTTATCCTCTAATCCGGAAAATGAAGAGTTTACTCCTTTGTTGACTGTATAGTATATATAACCACCATAAGCGGCCCCAGCAATGCCGAGTACTAAAAGTATGACGAAAATAATTTTAAGGAATTTTTTCATAGTAATCTCCGAACTTCAAAATAATATAATAACCTTTATTGTAACATTGATAAAAGAGTATTTGTATTATTTTGGTTGTTATAATCATTCCAAAGATCTTTAAATTGACGTATTTCTTCCGCAGAGAAGTCATCATTTTTAATCATTTCAAGAATTTCATCTGTGCTATATGCGATATTTGTCGTGACGAGAGATTCATAATCATCTATTAACCCTTTTGTATTCGTATACTCATCTAAATCATAAGGATAATAGATAACTGGACGCATAAGGTTCGCAAATTCAAAGCCGACAGAAGAGTAGTCTGTAATTAAAATATCAGTCACACTTAACACTTCTTCTAACGAAAATCCGTCAGTGAGATCGATCACACCTTTAATATCAGTGTCTAACTGAACAGTAGGGTGTAGTCTTAACGCGATTCTATAATTGCTCGGTAACTGTTGACTCATTTTAGAGATGTCGAGTGGTATATCAGAAATATTAAACTGATTTTCTCGATACGTCGGCGCATACGTTACAACGATAACTTCGTCGTCTAAATTTAAGCGACTTCGAACATTATCTCGAGTCGATTGAATATTCGACTGTTCTCTATAAAAATCAAGACGTGGCATCGCTGCTTTTATGATTTTTTTATCATCAATAGAAAACGTCTGTTTAAAAATATCTGCCATACGTTTAGATCCAGCGACATAATAATCCACATTTTGATACGTTTTTTTAAACCGAGTTTTTGCACAGTCTGGACGGTGTTTAAATGACTCATCCATTAACCCAAACGCCTTTACAGCACCAACCGCATGCCACGTTTGAAATACTTTAACATAAGGTTTTAATGTAGACATACCACCAATTACAGGGAAATGATTATCGACAATAATATTTTTTGCACGACCAATTTCATATAATTCTTTTACGCTTAAACTACTATGTGTATACACTTTAACGTTATCAAACGTTTTAAAATCATACTGACGCGATGAAAAAATAATCACTTCATCGTAAAGACGCATCTTCGGATGACGAATAATATAATCGATATTATCGCCAAAAGAAGTTAAAATAACGACAGAGTTTTTAACAGGTAATACGCGCATCAATAAAAAGAAACGTGAGACAAAAAAATTGTACACACGTATAAAAAGTTCTTTAATCATTTTGATTCAGATCTTTCTTAATTTTAGTTGTTGAGACACCCTCGGTTCTCGGTAAGTATACAACTTCACATAAATCATTTAAAAAGTCGAATTCACCTTCCCAGTCATGACCCATTACGAATGTGTCAATGTTGTGATTTTTTACGTCATCACGTTTTTGATCCCAACTATTTTCTGGAATTACCTCATCGACATATTTAATCGCTTCTAAAATAAGTTTACGATCTTCATATGAGTGATATGCTTCTTTATGTTTTAAGCTATTGAAGCTATCTGTAGATAAGCCGACAACTAGATAATCTCCCATCTCTTTCGCACGTTTTAAAATATTGATATGTCCAACATGTAATAAGTCAAAAGTTCCATATGTTATAATCTTTTTCATTGGATTTCACCTTAATATTTATTTCTATCTTTTCAGTCTATACCAAAACTGTACAAAATACGATTGTTATAGTATATTACTTTACGCATTTTGACAAAACTTCGGTATAATATAGTCTATATATTATAATTAATGAAGAAAGAAAGTAGATTTAAATGAAATTTTTAAAGTCGTTTTGGTTAAATATATACAAGTTTATCTTTTTTACTGCAGGTCTAATTCTACCTAAAAATAAAAAGAGAATTATGTTCGAAAGTTTTTTAGGAAGGCAATTCAGTGATAATCCTCGTGCATTATATGAATATATGAAAATGCATTATAGCGAATACGAACTTATTTGGAGTGCAGATAAGCGTCACGTAAAAACATTCGAAGAAAGTGGTGTGCCGTATTTTAAGAGGTTTTCGTTAAAGTGGTTAATCGCAATGAATACATCACATATATGGGTTTCAAATAGTAGATTACCTTTATGGATTCCTAAGCCAAGATCTACAAAGTATTTACAAACATGGCATGGTACGCCGTTAAAGCGTCTAGCATTAGATATGGATGAAGTACTTATGGCTGATACAGACACAGAAAGATATAAGAAAAACTTTACTAAAGAATCTAGTAAATGGGATTATTTAATATCTCCGAATCCATATTCAACAGAAATATTTAAACGCGCATTTAACTTTAATAAAGATATGTTAGAGACGGGATATCCTAGAAATGATTACTTAGTCAACTTTAATAATCCAGATTATATTCATAAACTCAAAGTCGAACTTGGAATTAAACGCGGCAAAAAAGTAATTCTTTATGCACCAACGTGGAGAGATAATGAATATCATGAGCGTGGACGTTATAAATTTGACATCCAACTAGATTTAGAACGAATGCAAAAAGAATTAGGCAATGATTATATAATTTTACTACGCATGCATTACTTAATTGCTGAGAATATAGATGTAGAAAAATACAATGGGTTCGTGTTAGATTTTTCAAGTTATGAAGATATTCGTGATCTATACTTAGTATCGGATATGTTAATTACCGACTATTCTTCTGTGTTTTTTGATTATGCAATTTTAAACCGTCCGATGATGTTCTTTACGTATGACATTGACAGTTACCGTGATGTAGTTAGAGGATTTTATTTTGATTTTGAACAAAAAGCACCAGGTCCTTTATTGTACAATACTGATGAAGTTATAAACGCTATACAGAATATTGAGTCACAAGATTATTCTGTCGTTCGACAAGAGTTTAGAGAAAAGTTTTGCGCATTAGAAGACGGAAAAGCGTCTGAACGTGTAATGAAAAGTATTTTACGGTAATTATTGAAAGGGAATAAAATGAAATCTTTAATTAAACTAATACAAGAACAAATAGAATATTTCTACTTAGCACGACGATTGTCATTATATGAATTAAAAAGTAGTAATAAAAACAATTATCTTGGAATGTTCTGGGAGTTATTAAATCCACTCACACAAATATTAATCTATTGGTTCGTATTTGGAACACTAAGAGACCGTGCACCTGTAATTGTAAATGGCAATGAGACACCATTTATACTATGGCTAATTGTAGGGTTTTTAGTGTGGATTTTTTTCTACCAAGCTTCTATAGAAGCATCTAAATCTATATATACTAGACTTAGAATGTTATCAAAAATGAACTTCCCAATGAGTGTTATACCGAATATTCCTATTTTGTCTAAAATATATATACATTTTGGAATGCTAGTTATTGCACTTATCGTCCATCAAATTTATGGATATTATGTTTCAATTTATTTAATACAAATCGTATACTTCATCTTTTGTTTATACGTCTTTACTTTTGCATTTGGCTTAATTATGTCGACGTTATCTACAATTATCAGGGATGTGCATCTGTTTTTAAACTCTACACTCAGAATGGGTTTATATGTTTCAGGAGTATTGTGGCCATTAACGATGTTAAGTGATTTCCCGAAAGTGATGTATATATTAAAATTTAACCCACTTATCTACGTCATTGATGGATATCGCTACGCATTTTTAGGTTCAGGGTGGTACATTATTGAACATTGGAAGTATGGATTATACTTCTGGGCAGTAATATTAATATTATTATTAATCGGTGCAACGCTTCACATGAGATTTAGAAGAAATTTTATTGATTACTTATAGAGGTTGGATAATATGGAGAAAGTTATAGAAGTAAAAGATGTTTCAAAAAAATATACGTTGTTCAATGACTCTAAAGAAAAGTTTTTAAATTTGTTTAATAAAGAAAAATATGGAAAAGCTTTTTATGCGCTAGATTCTGTTAGTTTTTCAGCATATGAAGGTGATGTTGTTGGATTTATTGGAACAAATGGATCTGGTAAATCAACATTATCTAATATTATCGCAGGAATTGTACCCGAAACAAAAGGAGAGGTACATACCCGTGGTGATGTTGCTTTAATTGCAGTTGCTGCAGGACTCAATAACAATTTAACAGGCAGAGAGAACATTGAGTTAAAATGTTTAATGCTCGGATTTAGTAAACAGGAAATTAAAGAATTAGAGCCAGAAATAATCGAATTTTCAGAGCTAGGGGAATTTATTGATCAGCCAGTAAAGTCATACTCTAGTGGTATGAGGTCTAGACTTGGTTTTGCAATTTCAGTAAGTGTGGATCCTGATGTACTCATTATCGATGAGGCACTGTCAGTTGGTGATAAGGCATTTGCTGAGAAAAGTTTACAGAAGATGAAAGAGTTTAAAGAGCAAGGAAAGACGATGATTTTCGTCTCGCACTCGCTCGGTCAAATGAAGCAATTTTGTAACAAAATACTTTGGTTAGAATTTGGTCGTGTTAAAGCATATGGTGAAACGAATGAAGTTCTCGGCATGTATGAAAGATATTTAAGAAAATGGCAAAAGATGACAAAGAAAGAACGCGATGAATACCGTAATAATATATTATCGTCTCCAGCCACAACAGATAATAAACAAGAAATAGGTAATACGGTAATCTATTCTCAAACAGATGAGTACATTACAGAAAAAGATGATTATGAACTTCACATGGAAAGTAGATTAGGCCATATTAGAGGTGGTAAATCATCTGTATATGAAGCACCAAATAGTAGAGAGAATGTAAAATCATCTAATGACTTTAAACATCATGTATATTATATTACCCGATCAGCAAATTATAGATTTGAGAAGTATTATTTATTATCGACTTCACGAAGTGCAGAAGATGGAGTCATTGGTTGGATGAAAGAAAAAGACATTCAATCACATACATTTTCTTTAATAGACCAAGATAATAAGCATGTCATATTGAACGGTGAAGGTAGTGCATTCTACATGCCATGGGGCGGTAAGAAAAACTCTGCATTTGGAGACTTAAAGAAACTCACTGATACAGAGATACGTGTCATTGAAACGTGGTTCATCGGTCGTAATATATGGTATAAAGCAATAATTGATAATGAACAAGTTTGGTTGAATGCGAAATATACAAAAGAAAGTGAATAAATTCATAGTAAAATAAAAGAGCCCTTCTGTATTTTTAAAAATATACAGAAGGGCATTTATTATTTTATTTTATAATACACTTTTTTTGCGACGCTTTTTAATTTACGTTTTACTCTCTTTTTGTTTCGGTTTATAAATGAATTATCTTTTTTTGTTAATGCATTTATTTTTCTTTCTAATTCATCTATTTTTAATTGTTGCAATTCAGCTTTATACGCTAATAGTACAGCATTACCATCTTTTTGACGATAAGCCCTTAATCGGTTATAAAAGCGATCGTTTACATATTCTTCGGCCCTTTCTGGGAAAGAGCTATTGAACAAGTCAGCAAACAGTTCTAGCCAGTCATTGTGGACTTTTGTCTTATGGATATGGATTAAATAATTAAGTGTGTTTCCAATACCAAAATTCATTATTCTATCTACAAAAGCAGCAGCAGCACGATCTTTAAACTCTTGGTCACCAAGTTCACCATCATAAATTATATTTAAGATTTCTTTATAATTTTCAAACGTCCTGTTTTTAGACTGCTTACTTGAGGTTAACCGGTCATCTGTATGATGTACGATATAATAATAAGGCTGATCAGCTAATATACTATGAACTTTTGTGTTAAAAAGAAATCGTGCTGTCACGAGCATGTCTTCGCCAATCAAGACATCTTTGTCAAATTTTAAATTTAACCGATCCCACTCTGATCTTTTAAAAGCTTTAAGTACGGATAAGGCAGTTAGCATATTATTCTCGATAATATCTGCATTACCTAATGATCCATGCTTGGCAAATGATCTCGGTACGTTACCTTTGATGTTATCTTCATTGCCTTTCACATACTTAGGGTAGATGATATCTGAATTGTTTGTTTTAGCAAAATCATATAGGTGAGTTACTAGCTCTTTTGCAACAAAGTCATCAGAATCTACAAAAAACAAATATTCTCCTTCAGCGTGTTCAGCTGCTGTGTTTCTTGGAATACTAGCATTACCAGAGTTCTCATCAAGTTTTAACAGCTTATAGTTTTTGAATTCTTCTTCTTCAAAAATGCTTTTAACTTTTTCGAATGTTCCATCTGTAGAACAGTCATCAACAACTATAATTTCATAATTTTCTTCAGGCTCAGTCTGGTTGATTAATGATAGAATGCATTTGTCAATTTTATTTACTCGATTGTATACAGGAATACAGAAACTAACTTTTTTCATAAGATCTCCTTGATAGCTTTAGGGTATGAGGTGTCATTACTTTTCTTTATTAAACACGTCATTAACAAGACGCTCACTTGATCGACCATCTGTATATTTGAAGTGTTTATTTATAAAGTTAGTAATTTTTTCTTCCTCGAAATCTTTGTTATATAGAGATGTAATCAGCTCATCGAAATCTTGTACAATTTTTCCTGGTACGAAGTCTGTATAAGTTTCGTAAAAGTCTCTTTTAGAAACGTAATCTTCTAAGTCATATGCATAAAACAGCATTGGCTTCTTGAATAAAGAGAACTCATATACTAATGACGAATAATCACTGATTAAAATGTCTGTAATAAATAAAATGTTATTTACTTCCCTGTAGCTTGATATATCGATGAAATACTTATTGTATTTCTTAGGGAATTTTAGTTTGTTTCTTACAAATGGATGCATTTTAAACAGTACGACTGAGTTTGATTCTTCACAGTATTTCGCTAATTTTGCGAAATCTATTTTAAAGAACGGATAATAAGCAGAATTATGACCATTACCTCTAAAAGTAGGTGCAAAAAGAATCACTTGTTTATCTTTAATTTGTGGGTAAATAGAATATAATTCCTTCGTTACTTTTTTCTCATATTTATCATTAAAGAATATGTCCGTTCTTGGAACTCCAGTTGGAATGACATTAGATTCTTTAATACCAAATGCTTCAGCATAATATGGAATATCATTCTCTGCGGAAACATATACTTTTGTATAGTTTCTATGAGAACGCGTATTAAAGAAATTACCACCTGATTTACCAACTCTACTATAGCCAAATGTTTTAAATGTACCGACCGCATGCCATACTTGGATGATTTCCTGATCTTTTCTAAAATTGACTCTATATATCATTGGATGAAAGTCATCCACAAAGATGTATTTAGATTTACCCAGTAGGTAGGGGAATTTAAACTTGTCAAAAAAGTTTCTTCGATCCGTTATATGGCGTTTAAATTGTTGGTGAATATTATACTCCTTATCTTTATCTTGTCGAATCATCTCTCTAAAAATATATTCGAAATTTCCAGACATTTCTGCTCTTGAGTCTGATGTAAATAATACATCTTTTGTATTATTTTTGTTTCTATATTTTGACCAGTTAAAGATGAGATGGAATATAAAATCCCTGATTGAGAATGATGTTTTATTATAATTTCTACGAATACTTTTCATTGTTGCTTCATAGAAATCCAATTTTTCTTTTGGTTGTTTAAAAGATATTGAAAGTAAGAACTCGTTGACTTCTGTAGATAACATTGGAGTTACAGTATAAACTGTACTTTTTGAAGTTCCACTTCGTTTAAACTCTTTTCCATAATATGATAAGACAAAATTATGAATAGTATTCTCATCGCCTAATTCTATAATCTCATTTAATGTTTCTTGTTCGTCATTTGTCAGTTCAAGTTTTGAAGCATCTAGAAGTGTCTCTGAAGTTTGAGCAATGTACGTATATTCATCTTCAACGACTATTAAATAATCATCTTCTGGTAAGTAATTACCATTATTTATGTTAGATAAAGAAAATCGTGCAGAGAACTTATCCCCCTCGATGTTGACCTCATTGGCAGTCATTACTTTCGATTCATCTAGATTTCTTAAATAGAATTCTGGAGATGAAAAATCTCCATCTAAGAAGCGTCCTTCTATAAAGAATTGCACGCGTTCCCATCTAATATTTTCAATTACAACCTTGCGTTCTTTCATGTTTATACCTCGTTAATTTAGATTTCCCATTTCATGACTGTTTTACCCCATGATGTTGATAGATCTGCTTCAAAAGCAGCTGTAACGTCATCAATTGTGCGAACTGTAAATTCTTTTCCTTTTAATAATGATAGTTTATCTACAATATCTGGATGCTGTCGATAAATATCAGCAACTGCTTGAAAGTCTTTTGCACCACTACGACTACTACCGATGAGTGTAAGTCCACGTTCTAATACCATTCTTGTATTTATTTCGACAGGATGCTCACTAACACCTAACAATGCTATTGAGCCTTCAGGATTTATATGATCAATGATTTGATCAATTGCGCTTTGACTACCACGTCCTCCGACGCATTCAAATGCATGATCAAAAGTTAAATCCTCAGGGATTTCATCTATATAAAAAGTCTTGTCGACAAATGAAAAGTAGCTTAACTTATACTCCGTTTTCCCGAACACGTAAATTTTAGCATCGGGATATTTTTTTCTGAGTAAAATGGCAGTTATATAACCAAGGTTGCCATCTCCCCAAATTCCGAAACTTGATGTATTTGAAATAGATTTTCTTTTAAAGCGATCGATTGCGTGTATGCTTACTGAAACTAATTCAGAATAAGAAACAGTACTGAAGTCCATTTCGTCAGGTAAAACAATAGCACGATCGTGATCTAAAAAGACATAGTCTTGCATAAAACCGTCATAACCACTAGATCTGAACTTGCTAGATTTTAAGTAGTTTTCTGCAATTACTTCATCCACTTCTGTTGGAGTGTTAGGGACCATTAATACTTTTGTGCCGACTTTAAATTGCCCCTTACTATCATAAACAACTTCTCCAACACCTTCATGAATTAAAGCCATTGGTAGCTTTTCTCTCATTGCTTGTTCGCCACGTGTACCTGTGTAATAACGTTGGTCTGCAGCACATATAGATAAATATGTTGGTCTTACAACCACTTTATTTGAGTTAATATCTTTATTTGTATAAGTTACTTCAAACTGTCTAGGAGATACTAACTGATAAATTTGATTAATCATCTGCTATACCACCCTTAATAATTGAATTCGCAACTTTTAAGTCGTATGGTGTTGTGACTTTAATGTTAAATAATTCACCGTCTACTAAGCGAACTTCTCCACCTTGTTCGACAATAATTTTACAAGCATCAGTTAAAATGTTTTTCTGTTCTTCTGAAAGTGAACTGTATTTTTCTTTTAATAACTTTATGTTAAAAGATTGTGGAGTTTGACCTTGATACATATGATCTCTGACAGGGATGCTTGAAATTGTTTTACCATCTGTTGAAGTCACTATGGTATCAATCGCACTTATAACCGTGTCTACAGCACCATATTCTTTTGCTAATTGAATATTTTCTTTAATAATGCGATGTGTTAAAAATGGTCTTACCGCATCATGAGTTACGATAATATCGTCATCATTTGTACCGTGATGTTCATCGATGTAGTCTAAGATGTTCATAATCGTTTCATTACGATCTTCTCCACCTTTTATTACGATTACTTTATCTGAGTTGATATTATGTTTAGAGAGAATATCATTTGTATGTCCGATCCATTTTTCAGGAGTTGCAATAATAATTTTATTAAAATCATTTTCTAAAATAAACTTCTCCACTGTATGGATAATAATTGGTTTATCATTTAAATCTAAAAATTGTTTTGGGAGAGGAACATTCCCCATTCTTGATCCAATTCCTCCAGCTAATATACCAGCGTAAATCATAAATAACACCTTCCACTTATTTATTTCGATGATTTACTAAAATTTTACACTATATTATTTGTGAATTCAAAAATGACCAAACAATTACTAAAAACATGAGTCGATATTCTTTTTAATTTCATCGTGGCTTTGCTACAATTATAATATAAACAACATTGGAGGCATTTATATGAAGCGTTTTGGCCTCTTTTCACTGTTCATGATTTTTGCTTTTATTCTCGTTGGATGTTCGGCTACGAATGAGCCGATTAAGTTAAAGCATGGTGTTGTATATAAAGAACATTCCAATAATCAAGATTTTGATAATATGAAATTTGTTGCGAATGATTATAACGTTGAAATTCACTACCCACATTTTGGTGTGGAACGTATCGATAAAAAGATCGAAGGTGCACGTAATAAGGAGTTCGAAGATTTCATAGATATTGTTAAAGATGATGAGCATATGGATTCATCGTTAAAGATTGTTTTTAACGCACATGATGTTAGAGGCGATATTTACATGTTTAACATTACGAGAGTTGTTAAGCTTTCTAAAGATACGGAATACTCGATTCACGGTGTACTTGTAGTGAATACCGCGAGTGGTGAAGCGGTTATAAGCGACAACTTGTTTAACATCGGTCAATCATCACGAGAGGCGTTATTTAAACGATTAGATCAGGCGATTCGTGATAATCCGGCGTATGCACCGTATTATGACGCGAAAAAATTAGAAGATCGAACGATGGATATTTCAAAGACGTTTTCGAATGTTGACTTTAAAGGAGACGTCGTACAGTTCCACTATGATCAAAACGAAATCGGAAGTGGTGCGATGGGAACACCTAATGTAGAAATACCGTTTAGAGATGTCATCGAATTTTTAGAGCCGACAATTAAAGCAGTCGTTGAAGGTGAATTGATACCGACGAATGAAGACTAACATTTGCCAAAGGGATATTGTAACGTTGCCCCTTGGCTTTTTATCAATTAGAAATACATATTGAAATAAATAAAGAGGTGCAAATGTGGTAAAAAGAATTGTAGATTTCTCGATTAAAAACAAACTCGCAATCGTATTAATGACGATTATCATCGCGCTTGGTGGTGTGTATTCTGCTTCAAAAATGAAGATGGAAATGTTACCAGACATTGACTCACCAGTGCTGACGATCACGACGCCGTATCCAGGTGCGACACCTGAAACTGTTTTAAATGACGTGACAGAAAAAATAGAGTCACGTGTAAAATCGATGGAAGGTGTCGAAGATATTCAAAGTCAGTCGCTGCAAAATGCGTCTGCAATCACTGTGATTTATGATTACGGTACGGATATGGATAAGGCGACTGACGAAGTCGAAACGATGATTGATGAATTAGATTTACCAGACGGTGTGGAGTCATCTAGTATCGATACGATTTCGATGTATACATTCCCAATTATCAGTTATTCATTTACCGAAAAAGACAATGATCTTAAAGATTTAACACAGCGTTTAGAAGAAGATTTAATACCTGAAATTGAAGGAGTCGAAGGCGTATCAAGTGCGTCATTTTCAGGTCAACAAATCGAAAGAGTCGAGCTTTCTTTCGATGAAGCAGCATTAAAAAAGCATGATTTAAAAGAAGAAGATGTCCTCCAGTTTATTTCAGGAACGTCAGATAACTTCCCGCTCGGATTATATACGTTTGACGATGAACTCCGTTCTATTTTAATCGATGGTCGTTTTAATACGGTAGAGGAGTTAAAAGAGTTAAACATACCAGCTGGAGAACCTGAAGCACCTGAAATTGACGATGAAACGAAAATGAAACTTGCTGCAATGAGTGACGCTGAGCGTGAAGAATTCCAAAAAGAAATGGAACAAAAAGCGTTAGATGCAGGACTGAAAACAGTTAAATTAAAAGACGTTGCAGAAATTAATACGGTATCAGAAAGAGATTCTATCTCTAAAACGAATGGTAAAGACTCGCTTGCGATACAAGTTGTAAAATCTAACGATGCGAACACAGTTGCAGTTGCGAATGAAATTAAAGAAACAGTCGATACGTTTTTAAAAGATAACAAAGATATCGACGCAGTTTTAATGATGGACCAAGCAAAGCCGATTGAAGATTCAATTAAAACGATGTTCGAAAAAGCACTCCTCGGAGCAGCTTTTGCAGTAATCGTTATTTTACTCTTCTTAAGAGACTTTAAGTCGACGTTAATTTCTGTCGTGTCGATTCCAATGTCGATTTTAATGGCATTTGTTATTTTAAAACAACTCGACGTTTCGATTAACATCATGACACTCGGTGCAATGACTGTCGCAATTGGGCGTGTCATCGATGACTCGATCGTCGTTATAGAAAACATATACCGAAGACTTACGAAAGAGGATGAAACGTTGCAGGGTCGTGAACTGATTACAGCTGCGACAAAACAAATGTTTATCCCGATTATGTCGTCGACAATTGTAACGATTGTCGTATTCGTACCACTTGCATTTATCACGGGTGAAGTCGGTCAGATCTTTAAACCGTTCGCGTTAACAGTCGTATTTGCACTACTTGCGTCACTTTTAATTGCAATCACGATTGTACCGATGCTTGCGCATTTCTTCTTTAGAAAAGGTGTGAAAGTCAAACCACATCATAAGAAAAACCGTATCGCAGATAGCTATAGAAAGATTTTAGAGTGGACACTATCACACAAAGTGATTTCGAGCATCGTCCTTGTTGTCATTTTTGTTGGAAGTTTAGCGTTAACACCATTTGTTGGAACGAGCTTTATTTCAACAGGTGAAGATAAGTTCTTAGCACTCACATATAAACCGTCACCAGGTGAAACGATCGAAGAAGTCGTGAAACATGGTGAGGAGGCTGAACAAGAACTTAAGAAAAATAGTGACGTGACGAACATTCAATATTCTGCTGGAGGAGATAATCCATTTAACCCAGTCGCATCGAATGATATGGCGATGATGGTCGAGTATAAATCTGATACAGAGAACTTCGAAGAAGAATCTGCAAAAGTGTTAGAAAAACTCGAACAATTTGACCATAAAGGTACGTGGTCGAGTATCGATGTCGCAACAGGTGGTGCGTCTAACGAAGTCAAAGTAACAATTAAAGGTACAGACTTCGATAAAATTAAAGCAGCATCTGAAGAAGTAGAAGCTGTTTTAAGTGAGCACAAAGAATTATCTAACGTCAAATCCGATGTCAGTGATTCGTATACAGAGTATCGTATCGTCGTTGACCAAGAAAAGGCAGCGAAACTCGGGTTAACTGCAGGTCAAATCGCGATGGAGTTAAACCAATACGAACCGAAACAAGTCGTGACTGAAGTCGGTGAAGTAGGTAAAACACAAGAAGTCATCTTAAAGCACGATAAAAAAGAGAACTGGACAGAAGACGATTTAAAAAATAATACGATTAAATCTCCACTCGGTAAAGACGTGAAGTATAGTGAGTTTACTACGATTGAAACTGGAGATACTCAAGATACAATTAAACGTTTAAACGGAGATATGTACGCGACAGTGAGCGGTAAAATATTATCAAATGACGTCGGTACTGTTACATCTGAAGTCATTCAAGAAGTGAATAAACTAGAAGTAGAAGACGGTGTTACAGTTGAAGTTGGTGGAACGAACGATGATATTGAAGAAAGCTTTCAGCAACTTGGACTTGCGATGTTAGCCGCGATTCTTATCGTATATGTCGTTCTCGTGTTAACATTCCACGGTGGAATTGCACCGTTCTCAATATTATTTAGTCTACCATTTACAATTACTGGGGTAATTATCGCATTACTCATTTCAGGTGAGACGTTATCCGTACCAGCACTCATTGGATTACTCATGCTGATCGGAATTGTAGTTACAAACGCAATCGTATTAATCGACCGAGTCATTCATATGGAAGAAAGAGGACTTTCAACGCGAGATGCATTACTTGAAGCAGCATCTACACGTGTCCGTCCAATTCTAATGACAGCACTCGCAACGATTGGTGCGTTAATTCCACTTATTTTCGGTGGAGATTCATCGATATTAATTTCAAGAGCACTTGGAATTACAGTAATCGGTGGACTCGTTTCGTCTACGTTACTGACGTTAATCGTCGTACCGATTGTATATGAAGTGCTGATGAATATTAAACACAAATTCGTTAAAAATTAACATATGTGTTATTAAACCACTTGGTAAACTTATCAAGTGGTTTATTTTTTTATAAAATACGGCATCATATAAGTAATCAATCTTTTTAAGGAAGATGCCTATGACATTAGAAATGCTGTTTGTACTCGGCATGGTCGTTGTTATGCTTACGTTATTACTGTTTGAAGTAAGCCGAGCTGACTTTGTCGTATTTTTATTTTTAGTAATATTTTTAATGACGAATGTCATTTCGACTGAAGACGCACTTAGCGGTTTTAGTAACGAAGGTTTAATGACGATATTACTATTATTTGTCGTCGCGAGTGCGATTGAAAAGCACGGCATTATAGAAGGAGTCGTCTACAAATTACTCGGCGATAAAACGACGCCAAGAGGCGCATTATTAAAGCTTTTACCGCCAGTCGGTGTGTCGTCAGGATTTTTAAATAATACACCGATCGTATTAGCACTCACGCCGATTGTTAAAGACTGGGCGTTAAAACGTGGCTTTAGTCCGTCGAAGTTTTTAATCCCGCTCTCTTATATTACGATTATCGGTGGTACGCTCACGTTAATTGGTACGTCGACGAACTTAATTATCCACGGGTTGTTAATCTCTAGTGGTAAAGACGGGTATAGTTTCTTTCAGCTTGCACCGGTCGGTATTGTGATTTTAATTTTCGGACTTATTTATATCGTGACAGTTGGTTACAAGTTACTGCCAGAGCATTTAACTGCGACTGAAAAAATTCAAAGTGAGGCAAAAGAATTTTTAGCAGAAGCTGAGATAAGTGAAGACTTTGAGTATTGTAATCATTCGATTATTGACGTGACAAAACATGCGATAAAAGGGATTTATATCATTGAAATTATTAGGGATAAAAGACCACTCCCTGAAGTGAACGCCCATTCGTATATTCAAGCTGGAGACCGTATTATATTTAGTGCGACGCTAGACGCGATTGGAGATATAAAGGACGTCAAAGGATTAAAGTTAAGAACAGGTAGTGAACTCACGCTTGAAGACCTTCAAACTGAAGGGGCCGTACTGATTGAAGCGGTAGTTTCACACCGTTCGATTCTTCTAAATAAGACACTAAAAACATCGCGATTTAAAACGCGTTATCAAGCTGGGGTTATCGCGATTCACCGTAACAATAAACGTATCAACTCAAAAGTTGGAGATATCGTCTTAAAAGCAGGGGATACGTTACTATTACTTGCGGACGAATCGTTTTTAGATGTTAATAAGTATAGCGATGACTTTTATATCGTGAGTAACTTAACACCCCCAGATAAGTTTATGCAAAATAAACGTCAAGGATTTGGTGTTCTATTATTACTCGGTATTATGATTGGATTAGTCGTTGCTGGTATTTTATCGATGTTAAAGGCAATGCTTGTTATGGTCGTTATACTATTCGTGTTTAAAATTATATCTCCAAGAGATGCGATGACGTCGATTCAGTTTGACGTCATACTGTTAATAGGAAGTGCATTTGGAGTCGGTAAAGCAATTACGAATAGTGGACTCGCAACGTTTGTCGCAGAGCATATCGTAATGTTCGCTAAACCAATTGGAGTACTCGCGCTACTCGCTGCACTTTATCTGATTACAAATATATTTACAGAGCTGATTACGAATAGTGCTGCTGCTGTAATTATGTTCCCGATTGCTGTTGAAGTCGCGGAAATGATGAACACGCATTATCTTGGATTTGTAATTGCGATTACGATCGCTGCGAGCAGTAGTTTTATCACACCGATTGGTTACCAGACAAACTTAATCGTCTACGGGCCAGGGGGATATAAGTTTACCGATTATATTAAAGTCGGAGTTCCGCTATCGATTATTACGATGATTATTACAGTCACGACGGTTTATCTTTTATGGTTTTAATGTTTAAGTGTATGTAAATTCGGTTATATATGTACTACAACGATTTAGGAGGCAATTATTTTATGACTAAAAAAGTTGCAGTATTAATGACAGATTTAGTAGAAGATAGTGAGTACACAGTACCAAAAGATACAATTTTAGAAGCAGGATACGAAGTAGAAGTCGTATCACCAGAAGGTAAAGTAGTTGAAGGTAAGCAAGGCGGAAAATTTGAAGCGGATGTTTCAGTAGCCGATGCAAATGCTGAAGACTACGCAGCACTTCTCGTACCAGGTGGATTCTCACCAGACGTTTTACGTGGAGACGCTGAAGATAGACCAGCAAAATTTGCAAAACATTTCTTAGAAGCAGATAAGCCAGTGTTTGCAATTTGCCACGGACCACAGTTTTTAATCGACACAGGATTATTAAAAGGCAGAAATTTAACGTCAGTTAAAAACGTTAAAACTGACTTAATTAATGCTGGTGCAGACTGGGAAGACAAATCAGTCATCGTCGACAACAACTTAGTGACGAGCCGTACACCAGATGACTTCGATGATTTCACAAAAGCAATCGAAGAAGCTCTTAAATAAATTTAAAAGGTGAGACGTAGTAAATGCGTCTCACCTTTTTTTGTGTATTGAGTATTTGTTGTGTTGTGGTGTTTTGTCGGGAGTGTTTTATTCGACAGTCACCGTAATGGCTTTCGCGTTCGGCTTACCGAAGCGGTCGATGACTGTATAAGCGATATAGTACTCTCCTGGCTTGTCAGTGTTTACTTCATCTCCAACGATGTAGACATCTTCAGTAATATCATGGCCGTCTGTGTCGATGACAGTGATATCTTTTTTAGGATCAAACGACTCGCCTTGAGAAACTGTCACGTCTTTCACGTTTTTAAATGTGACGCGTGGACCTTCTTTACTTTTTGAAGGTGACTTAGGAAGTTCAGTCGACGGCTCTTGTGACACAGTAACGAGTCTAGAGTTTTCATACCATGCCCCGTCTTCAGCTGTTACTTTATAATTTAATACGTACTGACCCTCAGTATTCGTATCAACGTCACCAGATACTTCAATGTCAGAAGTTAAATCATCTTTAGAATCAATTGCGTACACACCAGCGAGCGGATCAAAGCTATCACCGACTTGAACATTCACTTCACCGATGTTGTAAATCGTCGGATAGTTGCCGTCGTAGTCCTCGATTAGTTTATCAATTTGAACAGAATTATCGCTATTATCTTCTATCGTAGCATGCTCTAATGCATCAGCAGAAAAAGCAGTCGGTAAAATACCAATCATAATTTTAATTAAAGCAGTTTTCATACAAATTTCTCCTTCAAGCATCTTAATAATAGTTTACTATGAAATCTGAAAAGAAAAAAGCATCAACTTGAGTGAAGGTGTGGCTTGCTTCGTTTATTTAACAGAATTTGCTTGTTTTTGTTAGATATGTTGGGATAATTAACAAAAACCGGGTTGTGGCGTCGGGATTTGTTAAATAAAAATTTATAATTAACAAAAACATCCCCGCTAATCCGAAATATGTTAAATAAATCGGGATAACTAACAAAATCGCGATTTTTTTGTTAAATAAAATTGGCTGGATGGGTATTTTTATCTTTTTAAAGGATAAAGAACCTTCTGTGCATCTCTTATTTACAAAAAATCAGCTAATTTGTTAAATATATCAAGATAATTAACAAAAACCGGCTCACAGCGCTGGGATTTGTTAAATAAAAATTTATAATTAACAAAAACATCCCCGCTAATCCGAAATATGTTAAATAAATCGGGATAACTAACAAAATCGCGATATTTTTGATAAATAAAATTTCTAGAAGGGGTATTTTTATCTTTTTAAAGGATAAAGAACCTTCTGTGCATCTCTTATTTACAAAAAATCAGCTGATCTGTTAGATATATCAAGATAATTAACAAAAACGGGCTCACAGCGTGCGAATCTGTTAGATAAAAATTTATAATTAACAAAAACAGTGGTGTTGAGGCGAAATATGTTAAATAAACCACGATATCTAACAAAATCGCGATTTTTTTGTTAAATAAAATCCGAAGAAAAACACCAAACCCCTTTAAAGAGTAAAAACACACCAACAACCACGCCGCCTCACTATCACCAAGAGAAAAAAACCAACCACTGACGCGACACACAGTGGCGTCACATTAACAGTGGGGTCACTTCCATAAAAAAGTCCAGCAGAGTGCTGGACATTTTTTTATTCTACATTGTTTAAGCGTTTTGCTGCGATGAGTGCGTTGTTTAATACCATTGTGATCGTAAGTGGGCCAACACCGCCTGGTACTGGTGTGATGTAGCTAGCGACTTCTTTTGCAGATTCGAAATCGACGTCTCCGACGAGTTTTCCGTCGACGACTGTGTTTCCTACGTCAATCACGATTGCGCCTTCTTTAAGGTCTTTTCCGTGAACGAGTCCTGGTTTTCCTACTGCTGATACTACGACGTCATAGTCTTTTAATTTTTCGACCATGTTTTTTGTGCGTGAGTGCATCAGTGTGACTGTTGCGTTTTCGTTTGTTAATAGTTTAGAAACTGGTTGTCCGACGATATGTGAACGTCCAATTACTGCAACTTCTTTTCCTTCGAGTGATCCTGTATGTTTTAATAACTCCATAATTCCAAGTGGTGTACATGGAATGAACGTTTCTTGTTCTGTGTACATTCGTCCGATGTTTACTGGACTAAATCCATCGACATCTTTCTCCGGAGCGATTGCTTCGAGGACTTTGTTTTCATCTACTTGTTTTGGAAGTGGTACTTGAACTAAAATACCGTGTACGTTGTCGTCTTCATTTAGGCGACGAACTGTGTCTAGTACTTCTTCTTCTGTTGCGTCTTCTTCTAAGTGAATAATACCTGACGACATACCGATTTTTTCTGCGGCTTTATTTTTAGATTTTACATATGATAATGAAGCACCATCGTTACCAACGATAACGACTGTTAAGTTTGGTGTAATTCCTTTTTCTTTTAATGCTTCAACTTGTTCTTGTAAACCTGCACGGTAATCTTTCGCGATTTCGCGACCGTCTAATAATTCTGCTGTCATGAAATATCCCCCTATATTCGTGTTACTGTTATTATTACAAATTTTTTCGAAAAATTCTACTAAACAAAGGTGGATTAAAAACGTGATAATATTTTCAAACTGAAAGCGTTTTTTGTATAATGGAAGTACAACAGGTAACTTAGGAGAATGTAAAATGAATGTAGCAGTTATAGGTAGCGGCGGAAGAGAACATGCGATCGTTAAAATGTTAGCGGACTCGAAAGCTGCAGATAATATCATTGCGATACCTGGTAATGCTGGCATGAATGATATTTGTGAAGTGATGTATAGAGTAGACCCAAATGACTTTGATGCGGTTGCAGGTATTTGTATCGAAAGACAAATCGACTGGGTCATTATCGGACCGCCAGAACCACTCGAAAAAGGTTTAGCAGACTTTTTAATCGATGAGTACGGTTTAACTGTTTTTGGCCCACGTAAACACGAGGCTCAAATAGAAACTTCTAAAATATTTACGAAGCAATTACTTAATAAATACAATATCCCAACTGCGGATTATAAAATATTTACAAACTACAACGAAGCAAAAAACTATTTAACAGAATCTGAATATCCAATCGTTATTAAACATGATGGACTCGGTGACAACACGAAAGTTGTCGTCGCACAGTCACAAGATGAAGCGTATGAAGCACTCGATTATATCGCTCAATTTAAAGGAGAAGACACACCTAAAATCGAGCCGATTATTATCGAAGAATATTTAGACGGAGAAGAGTTTTCGTTAATGGTACTCGTCAATGAAGATGTATTTCATCCGTTTGAAATTATCGCTCAAGACCATAAATCTGCGTATAAGCGTGGAGTCGGACCGAATACAGACGGTATGGGAGCATATGCTCCAATCACACACCTTGACGATTCAGTACGCCAAGAAGCGATTGATACACTTGTAAAACCTACAGTTGACGCGATGGTTAAAGAGGGGATGAAATACTTCGGGGTCCTATTTTTAGGAGCGATGCATACAAAAGACGGCGTAAAAGTGTTAGAGTATAACGCACGTTTTGGTGACCCGGAAGCACAAGTGTTAATGAGTATGTTAGAAAACGACTTTTTAAATATGCTTGAAAAGTTAAAACGTAAAGAGTCTTTTGAAATGAAGTGGAAAAAAGGCTTTATGGCAGGTGCTGTACTTGCGACAAAAGACTATCCATATAAAGAAAACGTCGGTCTCGAGTTAGATTTCCCTGAATCTTTAAAAGAGTATATGTATATTAGTGGGCTATCTCAAAAAGAAGATGGCAGTTATATATCAAGTAAAGGACGCGTTCTCATGGTGTGCAACCACGGGAACACGATCGAAGAAGCATTAAACAAAGTAAATAAACACATGAAACAAATCAAATACAATGACGGAGATTTTTACTACAGAGAAGATATCGGTCACCGTGCATTAAATAGCAGTAAAGAGAAAGGCGAGCAGTAGCTCGTCTTTTAATTTGATGATTTACACGTCTCTTTTCTGTATAATACTTAAAGAGGTGAAGTCATGTATAAACGATTTAATGACCACAAAGAAACGATTGCTTGTACGCTACTTGGCGTATTTTTTCTTATACAAGGATTGTTTATATTAATTAACTTTAAAAGTATTACAAATAAACAAGATATTTCCGGGGAAAAGATTAAAAACGTATTTGATTTTATCAATATATTTTTTATAGAGCTTAAAAATATTTTAGGTATTGTATTTCAGCATTCTTTACTGATTACGTTACTGTCAGGTGTTGTCCTTATCGGACTCGGACTACTGATGTTTAAGTTTGCGAAAGTAATGAATAGAACGACAGCTTACGACCGTCGTTTTATCGTATTCTTTTTTAGTTTAACGTTTGTCATGTTTTTATGGTCGACATTTTTAATGTCACACGTATACGGATGGAGCAGTATTTTATTTTTACTCGCGTTTAGTGTACATATGATTTATAACGTCTTTAACGAATATTTCGATAAAACATATCGTAAAGCGCAATATTTAGTCATTTTATTCTTTTACAGTGTGGCATATTTTGTTACGCAAAATAGCGTGTACTCTAATATCGATTCTGGGCTTCGTCCAACAGACGTATTATCGATCAACATGTACTACACGATGACGTGGACACTCGCATTACTCACACTATCAGTCGGTGTCTTTTTATCTAAATCAGAAAACATTTTAAAACGACCAGTGAAAGATGAAGAACGAGAAATGTCACGTGTTCACGCGAGACGTAAAATTAAGTTAAACGTAGACGTCAACAAATACTTTACGTTTATGCATGCTGTATACCGTGTGCGTGACAAAGTAATTAACGCTTTTTATAACTTTTTTGAAATTAAGCCGATCCGCTGGGTAAAAGTGAATTACTTTGAACTCGTCTTTGGATTCTTGACGTTAATCGTTATCTTTTTAGAGTTTAACAACCGTAACAACGTCGTATTTGAAGGGCTATTTAAAATTTCAAATGTAAAATATATGTACGAGTGGTTTAACTTAGCGTTAACGTTTCTGCTTGCGGTACTGTATATTTTATTTACAGTGCTTAATACGTTAAAAGATAAAGCATACAACAGACAAATGATTATCATCGTCGCTTTATGGCTAAAAGTAACGACGAGTCTCTTTATAACATTATTTAGAGATGTCGAGTTAAGCATTTTTATATTACCTTTGAATATCTCGCTCGTGTTACTGACAACGCCACTTCTTTTAATGAGTATATTTAAAACATTTAGAGGTGAGAGAAATGATTAAACACGAATATACAGGTCGCATTGATTCAGATCGTAAAGAACGTTTCCACCAAGTCGTTCAGTCGTATACGAATGAAACAAAGTCAGACGTCATCGTCGGATTTATGTCTGACGAAGGTGTGAAACGAAATAAAGGAAGAGTCGGTGCGAAAGAAGCACCGACTAAAATTCGTGAGAGAATGTCGTCAATGGCGTACATGAATGATGTTTATGACATTGGTAGTATTGAGGGTACCGAAGATTTAGAAGCGTCCCAACAACAACTCGGGAATGTCGTATCAAAACTTCTTCAAAATGATAACTTCACTGTCATCTTAGGTGGCGGTCACGAAACAGTTTACGGGCATTACCTAGGCGTAAGAGATGCGTTTAAAGAAGAAAAAATTGCCGTTTTAAATTTAGATGCCCACTTTGATCTTAGAAAAGAACGTAAAAGTTCCGGCACGATGTTTTATGAAATGCTTTCTGAAGACGACAATATCGATTATTACGTCATCGGAATACAACAACTCGGAAACACGTTAACATTATTTGAAACTGCAGATGAATTCGGTGTGAAATACTGGACGCTCGACGAAGTACGACAAAACGAATCACTACTTGACACAATTAAGGGTGAACTCGAAAACTATGATCACGTCTTCATGACGCTATGTATGGATAGCGTTCAAGAAGGAGTGGCACCTGGAACGAGTGCGCCGTCACCAAACGGATTTACTGCTGAAGAAGTCGTTTCGACAGTGAAATATTTCGGAACGTTAAACAATTTAACGTCATTTGACGTTTCAGAAGTATCACCACCACTTGATATCAATGAGCGTACTTCAAGTTTAGCTGCATTCATTGTGTTAACATTACTCACAGAGAAGAATAAATAACATGGAGGAATTTACATGTACGAATATAGTGAACAATTATTAAATGAAAAAATAGAAATCGCACGTGAACTCGTTAAAAAGAAAGCAATTAAATCTGGAATTGCAGCAGCTTTACCTGTCCCTTTACTCGATTTAGGAACAGACGTTAAATATATGACAGAAATTGAAGACGAAATTAACGAAGTATTCGGTGTGACGAAAGAAGAAATCGAAAATAATGCAGACTCTATAAAAACACGTATTATGATTATGTTCTCAAGTGGAGTCGGTGACGTCGTATCTAAGTTTTCTACAAAAGCAATTTTAAAAGTAATCTCTAAAAAGAATAATAAACCGTCGCTTGCAGTTTCTAAAATTGTTACGCATAGTGTAAACGGTGCAGTGAGTTACTTCTTAATGAAAAAACTCGGTGACAACCATATCGATTTTGTCGTTCAACAATTAAAAAAATAAAAAATTAAAGTCTCAGATGAATTTTTTTATGAAATCGTGTACAATTAGTTTAATTCAGATGTTTAAACGACTTGTAAAGGAGAGAGATTATGCAACAAAAGACTTTTTCTATTGTCGATGAAACAGGTATTCATGCGAGACCTGCGACAAAACTTGTGCAAACAGCAACGAAGTTTAAAGCAAACATTGACTTAGAATATAACAGTAAAAAAGTAAACTTAAAGTCTATCATGGGCGTCATGTCACTTGGTGTTGGCAAGGGTGCTGAAATTACGATTCACGCAGACGGTGATGATGAAACAGAAGCGCTTGAAGCAATTCAAAACACATTAGTTCATGAAGGTCTGATAGGTGATGAGTAAACTCACAGGTATTACAGTTGAACCAGGGATTGTTAGTGGAAAAGTTGTCGTCATAAGAGACGTCAACTTTGATATTAACAAGAACGAGGTAGACGCTGCTTCTATTTGGAGAGAGCATCAAAGACTCGATATCGCAATAGAGACATCTAAAAGAGAACTTCGTGTTATTCAAGATAATAGGGAGTTCTCTATTTCTTTAGGTGATGAAGCGATATTAGAAGCACAAATTATGATGCTCGAAGATCCGTACTTTATCGAGGATATTCGAGATGTTATTAACAAAGGGAAGACGGCAGAATACGCGGTTAACTTTGTAAAAGAAGCACTGACGGAATCATTTAACGCAATTGAAGACGCGTATTTACGTGCACGTCGTAACGACGTTATCGATTTAACAGAACGTATTATTGCAAATCTTTTATATACGCCACGTGTAGACTTTTCACAACTAAATTCTGATACGATTATCGTTGCAAAAGAATTGCCACCGTCTATTACGGCAAGTCTCGATAAAAAGTATATTAAAGGCGTCGTGTTAGAATCCGGTGCAAAACATTCTCACACAGGCTTACTCTTAATGTCAAAGGGAATCCCTGCGTTATTTAACGTCGGTGACGTTTTAAGTTACGCAGAGGACAGCCATTATGCGATTTTAAACAGCGCGGACGGTGTCATTAATTTCTCACCGACAAAAGAAGAACTAGAAGCAATTTTTCTTATGAAAGAAAAGAATGAACAAATCGAACTGACGAAAGATACGTATTCAAAAGATCACGTAAAAATCCGTGTATCTGCTAACGTTTCTGTTCAGTCATCCGTAGAAGAAGCCATTCAATATAAAGCTGATGGCGCGGGGTTAATGCGCACGGAATTCATGTATATGAGTCACAATGATTTCCCAAAAGAGACAGATGAAAATAGAGTTTATGAATCCGTCGTAAAAGCACTAGATGACGTGACGTTTCGATTACTCGATATCGGTGGGGATAAGTTTTTACCTTATCATCCTGAAGAGTTGCTCGATGAAGTCAACCCAGCACTCGGTACCCGTGGAGTAAGATTTTTAAAACTACATGAACGTACACTTCGTCAACAAATCCGTGCGATCATTCGTGCGAGTCGATTTGGTACGGTTAAAATTATGGTGCCGATGGTCACGTCCGTCGAAGAGTTTTTATGGATTAAAAACATCTTAAATGAAGAAAAAATTCATTTACGAATGACAGACAAAATCGATCTCGGTGCGATGATTGAAACACCGGCTGCAGCAATACATGTCGATAGTTTCGCTAAACATGCGGATTTTTTAAGTATCGGAACGAACGATTTAACACAGTTTTTACTTGCGTTTGACCGTACGAGCCCGAACTTTGATTTACTCGCTCAATCGATGCATCCTAGTATTTTTAAAGTGATTCGTAACGTCGTTATGAGCGGGAAAAAATACGATATCCCTGTGTCAATATGCGGTGTGCTCGGCCAAAATTTAGAAGCATTACCGATATTACTTGGACTTGGTATTCGTCATATTAGTATCGATCCTAATAAAATGGTAGAAGTGAAAACTCGTATTTCACAGTTAAAAATTAAACAGCTGCAAAGACTGCGTCCTTTACTCGCACAAATTGAAACAGAAGAAGAACTGCTGTCTATCGCACGCAAACTCGATAAATCAACCTAAATACACTCGTATTTAGGATTTTTTGATTTTAATTATGAATCTTTTGTGAAAGTCTGAACATGTGTACTATACTAGATACAAGAAGTGTTAATAATAGAGGAGGAAAAGT
>NZ_CP136965.1 GCF_002871345.2 Nosocomiicoccus massiliensis
ATGAGTGAGTCTAAATATAAAAGTGTTACTAGATTTAACAATGATATAAATACTATCCCTATGAGAAATTGGACTACTGAAGAAATGAATTTTTTCTTTGCTGTATTAACAAGAATGAGGGATGAAGGTACACAGACTGTAGTGATGGATAAATACGAATTAGCAGAAATGGCTCGGTATACTATAGAGCATAATCAACGTTATCAATCTACGTTGCATAATTTAACTAAAAAATTACAATCACTTTCATACTTTAAAGAAACTGATAATTCCTTAGTGATGATGCCCTTATTTACATATTTTGAGGCTCATTGGAATGATGATTTATCAGATATGACCTTAGAAATAGATGTAAATAAACGGTTTGAATATATTTTAAATGAATGGAACGAGGGAAACTGGACACAGTTCATGTTAGACGAATTTTTAGATATAAAATCTACTTATTCAAAAACTTTGTTTAGATTATTAAAACAATATAGAGTTGCTGGAAAACGTGATTTTAGTATCGATGAGTTCAAATCTTTAATGGATATACCTAAATCTTATTCTACTGGTATGATTACGACACGTGTTGTAGAAAAAGGGGTTAAAGATCTGAAATCTTATTTTGAAAATTTAAAGGTTAATAAAATCACATCAAATAAGCGTGGTAATCCTATTATAGGATATGAATTCACTTTTGAGCCAGAACGGGTTGGAGCTTGGATCGAAGATAAATATGAGCGGAAAGAAGAACCATATTTGCCGTTTAAAAAATGGTTAGAAGAGGATGTTTAACTTAATAATGCTCTAGAGCATTATAATATACAATGACGCACTATTTAAAAGTTATAAGCGTCTAAACAGTCTCTAGCAACTTGATTATAGCTAAAACTACTTAAATTTAAGCAAAATTAAATAGTAGATCTGTTTTTTGCAATTCGAGATGTGATAGAAAAAGAAAAAAATAACCCAACTAGTAGTACACATAATGAGATTATTCTTCATTTGAAGCTTAATTAGTGCATACGCCATATATACTATGTAAAAAATATAATATTTAAAGTGAATTTAAAAATTGAAAACGTTTTACAAAAAATATATGCTGTTTTAAAGGAGTAGAATTATGAATAAACTTATTATTTATATTGTCAGTGTAATTTTAGTTTCAATTTTAGGTTTTTTAAGTATAAAAGCTAATGATAATCAACCTGCTAGTTTTTTAAAGAACTAAAAAGAATGGCAGGAATTTTATTTATTGATTCTATACTTATTTTTTTAGCAGTATATTTTCATTACAATTAAAAAGGAAGTTGGTTGGGTCATGAAAGAAAGATTATTGTGGTTGTTAGTATATATAATTTGTTTATTAATTTTATATACTGTTAATTTTAAATTTGATATGTACTCATGGTATATATTAACTTTTATAGCTTTAGGAATAGGACTAATTTCTTATATTTCATTAGAGTTAAAGATTAGTAAAAATAAAGAAGAGCATTAAATGCTCTTCTTTATTTTGGTGTAGCGGTAAAATGGCTTACTACATAATATTTATCAGTTCCTTTTCTCAGGTATCTGTAATGTGCGGTTAATTTAAAATTTTTAGCACTTGATTTTTTCAAAGTATTATTAAGTTGATCAGAAGAATGAGGCAAAGTACTTGCAATTATAGTGGAGGCTACTCCTGTTGCTATAGATGCATAAGGAGATAAAGGAATAGCTATTAATGTTCCACCGAGAGATATACTAACGTCTCTTGTTATTTTATTACCAGTAGCTTGCTTAGCGATTTTATTTAATTCTGCTCTAGTGACGGTTGTAGATGTAGTGAAACCCTTTGTACCATATTTTTTATATAGTTTTGGAGATGCCCAAATTGTTTCACCAGCTGCTTTGGCTTTATTATGCTGGTTAGTCTCTGGAACAATCATTAATAGAACTGCAAAAACAAGAAAAACAGATAATGTTTTTTTGAAATAGGTATTCATAGATAACGCCTCCCTAATATTTTGAATTTTCTTACATTTCATTATATTATCATAGTATATTATTAAAAATATACTATTTAGGAGGATATGCAGATATTACTTTCACAAAAACAAGAATTGATACTTATCATATGGGAGAGAAACTATATAGCAGATATGTAACTTCTAAAAAAATTCATGACACATACTTACTCGTAAAATATAAATAAAAGAAAAACTAACGCATAGGATAATGTCTTTACATAGCAAATAAAGACATCTAAATACCTTAATCATGTTAGAAATTAATAGATCATGTTATAATGTAATTAACAAATTTAGAAGTTCTATCATAGAACACACAAACCCCATCAGTCTGCATACTGATGGGGTTTTTTGTGCCTAAATTTAGGGCAACTGTTTACTTGTTGTGATGCGTATCTAGGTAACGCTCTATCACTAACAAGATGACACCGACAATAATTGGTGCCACGAACAAATTTAGAAGTTCGTAAACCATAGAACACACCCCCTTTCGGGGCAGTTGCCATGTATGAGTATATCGGTTAAATATATACTACATCAATGCTTTATAGCCATTTAACTGATAACTATGCATGATTTAAAAGTTATAAGCCTTTAAACTGCTTATAGCGACCTTAGATTTAGTTATTTAAGTCTAAAATAGCTAAAGAATCTGATTTAGTAGAAGTTTATAAATCATCAATTGTTATTCTTTGAAATCTTTTATCTTCCCTTTTTTCTACTAGTTCTTCTTTTTGTATTTTATTGTCGTTCATTAATTTATTTCTGTAATGTCTATCAATAGCTTCTTTACCTTTTATGGCTCTTAAAGAATCTCCATAATATAAATTAGAAACTTTAAGTTCCTGACGTTCCATCATGGAATAAGTAAATTGTATGTTCAGTTCTAATAAAGATTTAAGGTGCTTTACTTCATCAACAATTTGTTTATTTGTATAGTTATCTTCATTTTCTAAATCTAAAAGAGTTAAAATCGCATGTCTTAAAAACTCTGACCTTGTAATGTATTTGTGTTTATTTTTCAGAATATGGATATCTAATTCCTTTAACAGATCTGTATCAATATCAAAATTTAATCGTTTAATTTCTTTAGTCATTATTACTCTCTCCCATTCCTAAAAGTTCTTTAAGCATATTTGCATGTATTTCATGCCAAATGTTTAATTCATTAATAGCTTTATTTTGTTTGTTCAACATTCTACTGACATCTGTTAGTACTCTTCTTTGTTCTATTTTTTGAGAATTACTATATTCTTCAGTGATATCTTCTCGAATTAAATTTAGTATATATTCATTCATGGATACGTCTTTTTTTTTAGCAATTTCTGAAAGATATGAATGTAATTCTGATGGTAAACGTAGTAGAAAATTCATAAAATCTCCCCTTTATTATTTAATTAAAAATTAATCATACAATGATAAATACACTTTTATTTTAACTTATACCGATTAAAAATTAATCAAACTACTTAAAAACGATATCATTAACGATTAATTTCTAATCATAAGATTAATATTTAATCATTTGGTTTGTCAATAGAAAAACAGTTGGCACTGCCAACTTATCACTCATGATTAATTTTTAATCATGAAAAGTGATATTGTTTTTCCTTATGCTCTTTAAAAAAGACAAAAAATGGGCTGTTTCTTCAAAAAAAGTGAATTGGAATTTAAGATTTTTGTAACAATCTCTTATGATTTTTTGAGATTTAAGCCTTAAAAATTTCTAAAAAAGAATATTAAAAATGCTAAATTTCGAAAAATAATTCACTCTTAAATCTGATTCACTTTTTAAATCAATTCTTAAAAAATATCTCCTGTAAGCTCAAATTTTGACATCAAAATTAAATAAATACCCCGTATCCGAATTTTCAGGAAACGGAAAACTCTCTCTGAAAAGACCTATTCTTTTTCTTTTAATGGCCATGTAAGCGCTTGATTTAAGCTTAAAAAATACTTTAGGTATAAAAACACCTAAAATAAATTAGAATCGCTTAGAATGGCTTATTTAGGTTTATAGCTATGTTTAACCTCCTTAATTAAGCTTCAAAAATCATTTAAAGGCTCTTAGACGCTTTATTTTCTTTTCTACTACCTTTTTATGCTTAAAAGATTTTTTAAGCGTTCTGAGACTCTTATTTAGAGTTAAAGATTAATTAAAAGTTGGTTTATGAGAACAAAATGTCATTAATTAAAATATAAAATATTGGTGTGTTTTTTCGCGCGCGCACGTACAACTATATTTAAATAATATTTAATATAATATTTATATATATATTTAGACACCTTATAAACATTGATATGATAACCTTTATAAGACCTTATGAGAACAAAATGTCGGTTTATGAGAACAAAATGTCGGTTTATGAGAACAAAATGTCGGTTTATGAGAACAAAATGTCGGTTTATGAGAACGTTTTTTTATATATTGTTCTCATAAACTTTTTATGATATTATAAGAACATAAAAATAAGAGGTGTTCTTATGAGTGAGTCTAAATATAAAAGTGTTACTAGATTTAACAATGATATAAATACTATCCCTATGAGAAATTGGACTACTGAAGAAATGAATTTTTTCTTTGCTGTATTAACAAGAATGAGGGATGAAGGTACACAGACTGTAGTGATGGATAAATACGAATTAGCAGAAATGGCTCGGTATACTATAGAGCATAATCAACGTTATCAATCTACGTTGCATAATTTAACTAAAAAATTACAATCACTTTCATACTTTAAAGAAACTGATAATTCCTTAGTGATGATGCCCTTATTTACATATTTTGAGGCTCATTGGAATGATGATTTATCAGATATGACCTTAGAAATAGATGTAAATAAACGGTTTGAATATATTTTAAATGAATGGAACGAGGGAAACTGGACACAGTTCATGTTAGACGAATTTTTAGATATAAAATCTACTTATTCAAAAACTTTGTTTAGATTATTAAAACAATATAGAGTTGCTGGAAAACGTGATTTTAGTATCGATGAGTTCAAATCTTTAATGGATATACCTAAATCTTATTCTACTGGTATGATTACGACACGTGTTGTAGAAAAAGGGGTTAAAGATCTGAAATCTTATTTTGAAAATTTAAAGGTTAATAAAATCACATCAAATAAGCGTGGTAATCCTATTATAGGATATGAATTCACTTTTGAGCCAGAACGGGTTGGAGCTTGGATCGAAGATAAATATGAGCGGAAAGAAGAACCATATTTGCCGTTTAAAAAATGGTTAGAAGAGGATGTTTAACTTAATAATGCTCTAGAGCATTATAATATACAATGACGCACTATTTAAAAGTTATAAGCGTCTAAACAGTCTCTAGCAACTTGATTATAGCTAAAACTACTTAAATTTAAGCAAAATTAAATAGTAGATTTGTTTTTTGCAATTCGAGATGTGATAGAAAAAGAAAAAAATAACCCAACTAGTAGTACACATAATGAGATTATTCTTCATTTGAAGCTTAATTAGTGCATACGCCATATATACTATGTAAAAAATATAATATTTAAAGTGAATTTAAAAATTGAAAACGTTTTACAAAAAATATATGCTGTTTTAAAGGAGTAGAATTATGAATAAACTTATTATTTATATTGTCAGTGTAATTTTAGTTTCAATTTTAGGTTTTTTAAGTATAAAAGCTAATGATAATCAACCTGCTAGTTTTTTAAAGAACTAAAAAGAATGGCAGGAATTTTATTTATTGATTCTATACTTATTTTTTTAGCAGTATATTTTCATTACAATTAAAAAGGAAGTTGGTTGGGTCATGAAAGAAAGATTATTGTGGTTGTTAGTATATATAATTTGTTTATTAATTTTATATACTGTTAATTTTAAATTTGATATGTACTCATGGTATATATTAACTTTTATAGCTTTAGGAATAGGACTAATTTCTTATATTTCATTAGAGTTAAAGATTAGTAAAAATAAAGAAGAGCATTAAATGCTCTTCTTTATTTTGGTGTAGCGGTAAAATGGCTTACTACATAATATTTATCAGTTCCTTTTCTCAGGTATCTGTAATGTGCGGTTAATTTAAAATTTTTAGCACTTGATTTTTTCAAAGTATTATTAAGTTGATCAGAAGAATGAGGCAAAGTACTTGCAATTATAGTGGAGGCTACTCCTGTTGCTATAGATGCATAAGGAGATAAAGGAATAGCTATTAATGTTCCACCGAGAGATATACTAACGTCTCTTGTTATTTTATTACCAGTAGCTTGCTTAGCGATTTTATTTAATTCTGCTCTAGTGACGGTTGTAGATGTAGTGAAACCCTTTGTACCATATTTTTTATATAGTTTTGGAGATGCCCAAATTGTTTCACCAGCTGCTTTGGCTTTATTATGCTGGTTAGTCTCTGGAACAATCATTAATAGAACTGCAAAAACAAGAAAAACAGATAATGTTTTTTTGAAATAGGTATTCATAGATAACGCCTCCCTAATATTTTGAATTTTCTTACATTTCATTATATTATCATAGTATATTATTAAAAATATACTATTTAGGAGGATATGCAGATATTACTTTCACAAAAACAAGAATTGATACTTATCATATGGGAGAGAAACTATATAGCAGATATGTAACTTCTAAAAAAATTCATGACACATACTTACTCGTAAAATATAAATAAAAGAAAAACTAACGCATAGGATAATGTCTTTACATAGCAAATAAAGACATCTAAATACCTTAATCATGTTAGAAATTAATAGATCATGTTATAATGTAATTAACAAATTTAGAAGTTCTATCATAGAACACACAAACCCCATCAGTCTGCATACTGATGGGGTTTTTTGTGCCTAAATTTAGGGCAACTGTTTACTTGTTGTGATGCGTATCTAGGTAACGCTCTATCACTAACAAGATGACACCGACAATAATTGGTGCCACGAACAAATTTAGAAGTTCGTAAACCATAGAACACACCCCCTTTCGGGGCAGTTGCCATGTATGAGTATATCGGTTAAATATATACTACATCAATGCTTTATAGCCATTTAACTGATAACTATGCATGATTTAAAAGTTATAAGCCTTTAAACTGCTTATAGCGACCTTAGATTTAGTTATTTAAGTCTAAAATAGCTAAAGAATCTGATTTAGTAGAAGTTTATAAATCATCAATTGTTATTCTTTGAAATCTTTTATCTTCCCTTTTTTCTACTAGTTCTTCTTTTTGTATTTTATTGTCGTTCATTAATTTATTTCTGTAATGTCTATCAATAGCTTCTTTACCTTTTATGGCTCTTAAAGAATCTCCATAATATAAATTAGAAACTTTAAGTTCCTGACGTTCCATCATGGAATAAGTAAATTGTATGTTCAGTTCTAATAAAGATTTAAGGTGCTTTACTTCATCAACAATTTGTTTATTTGTATAGTTATCTTCATTTTCTAAATCTAAAAGAGTTAAAATCGCATGTCTTAAAAACTCTGACCTTGTAATGTATTTGTGTTTATTTTTCAGAATATGGATATCTAATTCCTTTAACAGATCTGTATCAATATCAAAATTTAATCGTTTAATTTCTTTAGTCATTATTACTCTCTCCCATTCCTAAAAGTTCTTTAAGCATATTTGCATGTATTTCATGCCAAATGTTTAATTCATTAATAGCTTTATTTTGTTTGTTCAACATTCTACTGACATCTGTTAGTACTCTTCTTTGTTCTATTTTTTGAGAATTACTATATTCTTCAGTGATATCTTCTCGAATTAAATTTAGTATATATTCATTCATGGATACGTCTTTTTTTTTAGCAATTTCTGAAAGATATGAATGTAATTCTGATGGTAAACGTAGTAGAAAATTCATAAAATCTCCCCTTTATTATTTAATTAAAAATTAATCATACAATGATAAATACACTTTTATTTTAACTTATACCGATTAAAAATTAATCAAACTACTTAAAAACGATATCATTAACGATTAATTTCTAATCATAAGATTAATATTTAATCATTTGGTTTGTCAATAGAAAAACAGTTGGCACTGCCAACTTATCACTCATGATTAATTTTTAATCATGAAAAGTGATATTGTTTTTCCTTATGCTCTTTAAAAAAGACAAAAAATGGGCTGTTTCTTCAAAAAAAGTGAATTGGAATTTAAGATTTTTGTAACAATCTCTTATGATTTTTTGAGATTTAAGCCTTAAAAATTTCTAAAAAAGAATATTAAAAATGCTAAATTTCGAAAAATAATTCACTCTTAAATCTGATTCACTTTTTAAATCAATTCTTAAAAAATATCTCCTGTAAGCTCAAATTTTGACATCAAAATTAAATAAATACCCCGTATCCGAATTTTCAGGAAACGGAAAACTCTCTCTGAAAAGACCTATTCTTTTTCTTTTAATGGCCATGTAAGCGCTTGATTTAAGCTTAAAAAATACTTTAGGTATAAAAACACCTAAAATAAATTAGAATCGCTTAGAATGGCTTATTTAGGTTTATAGCTATGTTTAACCTCCTTAATTAAGCTTCAAAAATCATTTAAAGGCTCTTAGACGCTTTATTTTCTTTTCTACTACCTTTTTATGCTTAAAAGATCTTTTAAGCGTTCTGAGACTCTTATTTAGAGTTAAAGATTAATTAAAAGTTGGTTTATGAGAACAAAATGTCATTAATTAAAATATAAAATATTGGTGTGTTTTTTCGCGCGCGCACGTACAACTATATTTAAATAATATTTAATATAATATTTATATATATATTTAGACACCTTATAAACATTGATATGATAACCTTTATAAGACCTTATGAGAACAAAATGTCGGTTTATGAGAACAAAATGTCGGTTTATGAGAACAAAATGTCGGTTTATGAGAACAAAATGTCGGTTTATGAGAACGTTTTTTTATATATTGTTCTCATAAACTTTTTATGATATTATAAGAACATAAAAATAAGAGGTGTTCTT